>JBGSNW010000276.1:0-11254 GCA_041739435.1 Burkholderiaceae bacterium | reverse complement strand
CGACGTGGGCCTGGCCATGGGCACTGGCACCGATGTGGCCATGCACGTGGCGGGCATCACGCTGATGCGCGGCGACGTGGCACTGGTGGCCGGGGCGCTCGAGGTGTCGCGCCGCACGGTGGCGAAGATCCGGCAGAACCTGTTCTGGGCCTTCGCCTACAACGTGGCCGGCATTCCGCTGGCGGCGCTGGGTTTTCTGAACCCGGTGGTCGCTGGCGCGGCAATGGCGCTGAGTTCGGTCAGCGTCATGGGCAACGCACTGCTGCTCAAGCGCTGGAAGCTTTCGGGTCGCTGAAAGACGCGAGGATTTGGGCGGCTTTTTCGGTCATTGGTTTCTGATCCGATCGGTACAGTTGTTCCGGAAAGGAAACATTCCCGGCGGCACGGGCGCGTGTTGTGCTGCCGCGGAGTCCGAAGGTGTTCTGTGGATCTGGTCAAATTGATGCGGTGTTTCAGCATTCGCATGCGGATGGTGGGTGCCATCGCCGTTGTGCTGGTGTTGTTGGGGTTTCTGGGGGGCGCGGGCATGTATGGCATGTGGCGGATCCAGTCCATGGGCGAGCATTTCCTGCGCCATAACCACAAAGAAGCCGAGATTCTGGGTGATTTGCGGGCGGGGATGCATCAGGTTCGGCAGCTGGAAAAAGACATGATCATCCAGTACGAACGCCCGGAGGCGGTTGCCCAGGTGCACGCGCAATGGCTGTTGTCGCTGCAGGCGGTGTATGGAGCAGCGCAGCGCATGCTGGAGGGCGAAGAAGACGAAGACAACCCGCTTGTTCGACAAGTGCAGCAGCAGGTGCAGGACTATCAGAAGGGTTTTGAACCCGTTGCGCAACAGTTGCGCAACGGTGCCTACGACACTGCCACGGTCGCGTACAAGATGAGCGGGCCGGCCATCGCGGCGTTTGCCCGGGCTGACGAGCAGGTTGGCCGCCTCGCGCAGACGCTGCGTTCGGAATCCGGACAGGCCAGCGCGGCACAGTCCGCGGTGGCCCGGGACATTCGCGGGCTGTTCACCCTGGCCGTGGTTCTGACCCTGCTGATCGTTGTGCCCCCCACGTTGCTCAACATGAAGGCGATCTGCGCGCCGGTACAGATGGCGCGAGCGCTGGCCAGGAACATTGCGGCGGGTGATCTGTCGCAGGAGGTGTCGATCAGCGGCAATGATGAGTTGACCGAGTTGCAGCGGGCATTGACGGACATGCAGGACAGCCTGCGCACAATGGTGGCGCAGGTCCGGGACTCCAGCCGCAACATCGCCACGGCCAGCGAGCAGATTGCCGCAGGCAATCATGACCTGTCCGGGCGCACCGAGCAGACTTCGGGTAATGTGCAGCAGACGGTGACGTCCATGAGCGGGTTGACACAAACCGTGGAACACACGGCGCGCTCCGCGCAACAGGCCAACGAGTTGGCGTCCAGCGCATCGCAGGCGGCGGTGCGGGGCGGCACGGTGGTGGAGCAGGCGGTCAGCAGCATGCACGATATCTCCTCGTCCAGCCAGCGTATCGGCGACATCATCGGGCTGATCGACAGCATTGCATTTCAGACGAACATTCTGGCCTTGAATGCGGCCGTGGAGGCTGCGCGCGCCGGCGTTCAGGGCCGTGGATTCGCGGTTGTGGCCAGCGAGGTGCGGGCGCTTGCGAACAAGACGGCCACCGCGGCCAGTGAAATCAAGACCCTGATCGGCGGCAGCGTGCAGGCCATTGGCGTGGGTGTCCGGCTGGTGGAAGACGCTGGCTCGGCGATGAAGGAGATCGTCGAGGGCGTGCAACGCGTGACGAACATCATTGGTGAAATCACTTCGGCGGCGTCCGTGCAGTCCCTGGGTATCGGGCAGATGAATGTGGCGGTTGGGGAAATCGACCAGATGACGCAGCAAAACGCGGCCCTGGTGGAGCAATCGGCGGCCGCGGCCGAATCGCTCAAGGCGCAGGCCGCACGGCTTGCGGATTCGGTGCAGGGGTTCGTGCTGGATGGCGCGATGCCATCGAATCCGGTCGGGACTTGATCTGCGTCAGATCGCGCGCAGGCACTTGAGGGCAAGCTCGCGGATGCACAAAGCGGCGCCTGCCGCAAGGAGTCTGCCATGCAACCCACCAGTCTTCAGGTCATCCGTGACGAACATGCCGCCCTGGCAGCGATGCTGCTGTCGCTGCAGTTGATGGTGGAACGCGGCCCTGGCGACGAACCGGAGTCGTTTTTTGACGTGGTGCGCGCCATGCTGTTCTACATCGATGAATTTCCTGAAAAACTGCACCATCCGATGGAGTCGAATGTGCTGTTTCCGCGGGTGGCCCGCCTGTCGCCCCAAACCCTGCCCCTGATCGAACGGCTCGACCGCGACCACATGAAGGGTGAGTCGGCCGTGCGGGAGCTGCAGCACCGGCTGCTGGCGTGGGAGTTGATGGGCGAGTCGCGTCGCAATGCATTCGAGACCGAGGCCAGGAAGTACCTGGACTTCTACCTGGAGCACATGCGGCTGGAGGAAACCGAAATCCTGCCCGAGGCCAGGCACCTGTTTGGCGCGGACGACTGGAAAGCCCTGGACGAGGTGTTTGGCGTGTCGCGCGACCCGATTGTGTCGGGCACTGCCCGCGATGGCTCCTACAGCCGCCTGTTCACCCGCATCCTGATGAAGGCGCCGGCCCCGATCGGGGTCGGGCCGTCCTGATACGGTTTCGCCTTGTTCCACGCTGGAATGCAAAACCGCATGACCCATCGGCCCCAGCACGCCGGTGGCGCAGCGCCGACCGTCGACGGGGGCCGTGGATTCAATAGATTTTCTTGAAGCCCACGCTGAACAGCGTGTCGCGTTCCTGGCGGCCAATGCTGCCGTCGATCTGCAGACCCGGTGCGACGTCGGTCCGCATGCCGGCCTGAAACCCGGGCTTGCCGCGACGCTGGCCGAAGGCTTCGAGGTTGGCCGTGATTTTGTCGAAGGCCCGTTCCACGGCCACGCCCCAGGTGCCGAGCGTGGGGCCACGGCTCGCGCGGTTGCCGCCGAGGTTCAGGTGCAGGGCCGCGAAATTGCTGTTGCAGGTGCCGATCACATTCACAAAAGTGGCGTTACCGCCGCCGTTGCTGGCGTGGCTGGCACCGACGGAGGCGCCCAGGTTGCAGCCGTGCTCCAACACCGGCGTGATGCGCCATTTGGCCTGTAGCGCACTGCCGGTGGTGGGTGTGGTGGTGTCGCGCGTGAGGGCCGCACCCAGTTCCAGGCCATCGACCACCACATACACCGGAGCGACGTTCCAGGTGTTGGTGCGGCCGGTCAGTCGGCCGTACCAGGCCTCGACGTGGCCGGTGCCGGCTTCGGCAACATCGGCGTCATCGACGACCAGCGGGCGGCCCGCGTGTGCGGGTGAAGTCAGCAGTGCGCCGCAAAACACGGCCAGCGGCAAAAGGAGGTTGCGGTGAACGACGGTTTTCATGCGGCTCAGTCTACGCGCCGCCCGTTGCGCCGAAGGCCCGATCAGGCCAGTGTTGGGTAGTCTGTATAGCCTTTGGCCCCACCGCCGTAGAAGGTGTTGCGGTCGGGCTCGTTGAGGGGGGTGTTGTCCTGGAGGCGGCGCACCAGGTCGGGGTTGGCGATGAAGAGCTTGCCAAAGGCCACCAGGTCGGCGCCATTGGCCAGGGACTGGCGGGCCAGCACGCCGTCGTAGCCGTTGTTCACCATCCAGGCGGCACGGCCACCGGCCGAACGGTAGGCGTCGCGCAGGGCAGCGTAGTCAAACGGTTGATCACCCTGCAGGTAGTCCCGCGCGCCGCCGGTCTGGCCTTCGATGACGTGGACGTAGGCCAGGCCCAGGGGGGCGAGCTGGCGCACCACGTGCTCGAACAGCGGCTGGGGCTGCGGGTCGCTGGCGTCGTTGGCGGGGGTCACCGGCGATAGGCGCAGACCGGTGTGGTCGCCACCGATTTCACTGGCCACGGCGGCCATCACCTCGATGAGCAGGCGGGCGCGGTTTTCAATGGGGCCGCCATAGGCGTCGGTGCGGAGGTTGGAGCCCGAACGCAGGAACTGGTCGAGCAGGTAGCCGTTGGCACCGTGCACCTCCACGCCGTCAAAGCCGGCCGCCATGGCATTGCGCGCGGCGCGGCGGTAGTCTTCAACGATGCCGGGCAGTTCCGACAGTTCCAGCGCACGGGGCTCGGTGGTGTCCACGAAGGCCGGCACGCCGTCGTGGATCAGCACGGTTTTGGTTTTTGCGGTGATGGCCGACGGCGCCACAGGCGCCTGCCCACCGGGTTGCAGCGCGTGGTGCGACACCCGGCCCACATGCCAGAGCTGAACGACGATCTTGCCGCCCGCGGCGTGCACGCTGTCGGTGATCTTCTTCCAGCCCGCCACCTGCTCGGCGCTCCAGATGCCCGGCACGTCGGCGTAGCCCTGGCCCTGGTGGCTGATGGCGGTGGCTTCGGTGACGATCAGGCCGGCGCTGGCGCGTTGTGTGTAATAGGTGCGCATGAGCTCGGTGGGGATGGCGCCGGGTGCGCGGTTGCGCGTGAGCGGGGCCATGACGACGCGATTGGCCAGCGCGATGGCGCCGGCTTGCAGGGGGGTGAACAGTGAAGACATGCTGGCTTTCGGGTTTCGGAAGGAAAGCGCCGAGGGTACGGGCAATTCAAAGCCCTTGCCGCGGCGGCGATGGCGCCGATGTGACAGGGGCTGGCCCTGGGGCGCCAACGGCCGCTGCCCGCGGGAAGCTGGTGGCGGCGTTGCTTGCTGCGTGGCGTCGCAAGCGTTACTGGATCAGGCCTTCGGCCTTCATCGCTTCCTGCACGGCCGGGCGGGCCGACATGCGGGCGCGAAACGCCTGCAGGTTGGCGTAGGGCGTGAGGTCGATCTGCATCGGCGCGGCCCAGTTGGTGACGGTGAAGAGGTAGGGGTCGGCCACGCTGAAGGCGTCGCCCATCAGGTACTGCTTGCCGGCGAGTTCGCCGTCAATCCATTTCAGGCGGCCCAGCAGGCGTTCCTTGGCGGCGGCCTTGGCTTCGGCGGGCATGGCGGGGTTGAACAGCGGCGAAAAGCCCTTGTGGATTTCGGTGCCGATGAAGGTCAGCCATTCCTGCACTTTGTAGCGTGCCAGCGTGCCGTTGGCCGGGGCAAGATTTTTGGCGGGCACCTGGTCGGCGATGTATTGCACGATGGCCGGGCCTTCGCGCAGGCGGGTGCCGTCGTCCAGCTCCAGCAGCGGCACGTAGCCCAGCGGGTTGATGCTGTAGTAGTCGGTGCCATCGGGCAGCAGGTGCGTCTTGGTGGGCGCGGCGATGGCTTCGAACGGCAGGCCCGATTCCTTGAGCGTGATGTGCGGTGACAGCGAGCAGGCGCCGGGCGAGTAGTAGAGCTTCATGGGAGGATTTCCTTGGAGTGGTGTGAACGGACGTGAATGCTATCGCTTGCCGCCCGTTCTTGCAGGGCGCCAGGCCATCAGGTGTCGTAGCCCGGGTTTTCGCGGTCGAGTTTGCGCAGCAGCGCGGGCCAGGCGATGTTGGCGCCCTGGCCGGCTGTCACGGTTTTCATGACCTGGGCCATGCCTTCGAGGATTTTCGGGTTGACCTGCACCAGCTCGCCGCCGGCCTGGGCGTCGATCTGGATGCGGCAGGTGTTCTCGAAGGTGTACATGCCCAGGAAGGCGTCGGCCACGGTCTTGCCCACGGTCAGCAGGCCGTGGTTGCGCAGCATCAGGAAGTTGGCCGATCCCAGGTCTTTTTGCAGGCGCGGTTTTTCGTCGTCGCGCAGGGCCACGCCTTCGTAGTCATGGTAGGCCAGCGAGGCCAGCACGAAGGTGGACTGCTGGCTGATGGGCAGCACGCCCCCCTTTTGTGCGCTGACGGCCACGCCGGCGCGGCTGTGGGTGTGCAGCACGCAGCCCGCGTCCTCGCGCACCTCGTGGATGCAGCTGTGGATGACGAAGCCGGCCGGGTTGACGGGAAACGCCGAGTCGATCAGCTTGTTGCAGGCCTGGTCCACCTTGACCAGGCTGGACGCGGTGATCTCGTCGAACATCAGCCCGTAGGGGTTGATCAGGAAGTGGTGCTCCGGCCCGGGGATGCGGGCGCTGACGTGGGTGAACACCAGGTCGCTCCAGCCGTAGAGCGCGATGAGCCGGTAGCAGGCGGCCAGGTCGCAGCGCAACTGCCATTCTTCGGCGCTGACGACTTCCCGGAGTGAAGGGATGTGCATGGGGGGCTCCACGAAGGTCTTGAAACCCCGAGCTTAGTGCAGCCGCCCCCGGGTTTCCAGTCGCGAAAGGCACACTTTGCCAAGGCCAGGGAATGTCAATATAAATAGCAAACTATGACCATTTGACGGGGGCTAAGTGCCAATTTTGTTCAAAATACCTGCAAAACACAGGGTTTGGGGCAGCCGGGGGTCAAGCGGCCGATTCCGTGGGTGCCAGCCGTGTGGCCGCCCAAAGCACCTGCTCGACCACGGCCTGCACGTTGTGGCGGCTGGCTTCATTGACGAGGCGGCCCTCGGCGTCGAAGGCTTCCCCGGCGCGGCCCAGGGCAAAGTTTTTGGGGGCCAGCCAGCACTGCAGGTTGAGCAGCAGCGGCGCCAGGTGTTCGAGCGAGCGCAGGCCCCCCAGCGCACCCGGCGAGGCACTGAGCAGCCCGACCACCTTGCCCACGAACGGACGGGTGCCACTGCCCCATTCGGCATGGCCCTTGACCGGGCTGGAGGCCCAGTCGATCGTGTTCTTGAGCAGCGCGGTGTAGCTGCCGTTGTATTCGGGCGAGCAGACGATCCACGCCGGGTGCGCGTGCAGCAGGGCCTTGAGCCGCAGCACGTCGGGCGGCGTGCCCCGGGCTTCCAGGTCGGCGTTGTAGAGCGGGATGTCGAAGTCGGCCAGTTCCAGGTGCGTGACCTCGGCGCCGGCGTCGCGCGCCATCTGGGCAGCCTGGGCGGCCAGTCGCCGGTTGAACGACTGGAGACGGGTGCTGCCGGCAAGGACGAGAAGTTTCATGGCGCCATTGTGCCGGCTTTGGCGCGCTGTGGTCCCCGGCCCGCAGGCCGGGGAAGTCGCGCTTCAGGGATAGAGCCCGCGCATTTCGCGCGCGTGCAGGATGCGCTTGCAGGCCACGATGAAGGTGGCGGTGCGCAGGCTGACCTTGTTGTCCTGTGCCACGTTCCAGACGGCGCCGAAGGCCTCTTTCATGATGCGCACGAGGCGGGCGTTGATTTCGTCCTCGCTCCAGAAGAAGCTGGAGAAATCCTGCACCCATTCGAAGTAGCTCACCGTCACGCCACCGGCGTTGGCGATCACGTCGGGCAGCACCAGCACATTGCGGTCGTGCAGGATGTCGTCGGCCTCGGGCGTGGTCGGGCCGTTGGCGCCCTCGATCACCATGCGCGCCTGGATGCGGCCAGCGTTGGCCCCGGTGATCTGGCCTTCGAGCGCCGCGGGGATCAGGATGTCGCAGGGCACACCCCAGAACGTGTCGTCCGGTGCTTTTTCGGCGCCGGGAAAACCCGCCACGCTGCCCACTTCGCGCACATGGGCCAGCAGTGCGGGCACGTCCAGACCCGCTTCGCGCACGATGGTGCCACCGTGGTCCTGCACCGCCACGACGCGGGCACCGGCTTCGGCAAACAGCTTGGCGGCGATCCCGCCGACGTTGCCGAAGCCCTGCACGGCGATCCGCGCGCCCTTGATCTCCAGGCCGATATGGTTGGCGGCTTCCACGCCCACGGTGTAGACACCACGGCCGGTGGCTTCGCGGCGGCCGAGCGAGCCACCCAGGTCCACGGGCTTGCCGGTGACCACGCCGGTGGCGGTCGAGCCGCTGTTCATCGAATAGGTGTCCATCATCCACGCCATGATCTGCTCGTTGGTGTTGACGTCGGGCGCGGGGATGTCCTTGGACGGGCCGATGATGATGCCGATCTCGCTGGTGTAGCGGCGCGTCATGCGCTCGAGCTCACCCATCGAGAGCTTTTTCGGGTCCACGCGGATACCCCCCTTGGCGCCGCCGTAGGGCACGTTGACGGCGGCGTTCTTGATGGACATCCAGGCTGAAAGCGCCATGACCTCGGACAGGGTCACGTCCTGGTGAAAGCGCACGCCGCCCTTGCCGGGTCCGCGCGAGGTGTTGTGCTGCACCCGGTAGCCTTCAAAGTGGGCGACGGTGCCGTCGTCCAGCTGGATCGGCACGTCCACGATCAGGGCGCGCTTGGGGCGCTTGAGCGTTTCCACCCAGCGTGACAGGTGGCCCAGATAAGGGGTGACGCGGTCGACCTGCTGCAGGTAGATGCCCCAGGGGCCGAGTTTGTCGGCCTGCAGGTACGAGGGCAGGGCGTGCGTGGCAACCACGGGCGCGGATGACGAATCGTGCGACATGAACGTGAGTCCTTCCAAGGAGAGGTGATCAGGCCGCGAAGCTTAGTTCGCGGTGCCGGTCACGTCCAAGGCCGGAACGCAGTGCCGTCATGCGTTTTGCGCATAAACATGCGCCCGCGGCTTGTGGGGCCAACGGGCGCATGACGTGGCCGTGTGATCAGGGCGCGCTCAGCACCACCTTGACGGTGGCGTCCACGGCGGCCTTGTCGATGTAGCCGATCGCATTGGGGTTGCTGGCCAGCTGGCGCTTGATTTCGGCGCTGTTGGCGAAGTCTTTCGGCGGCGAGCCCTTGCCCGTGAACACGATGCGCGACCAGTAGGCTTTCATCTGGGCGTCGTCCTTGCCCACGACCTTGCTGTAGAACTCGGCGCGCGGCGCGGCGCCTTCGCTCTGGTCGATGGGCACGGCAGTGCCGCCGCCCGGAAAGGCGTTGTTCTTGCCCATGAAAATGGCGCTCACCTGCTCCGGGGTGAGCGAGCCGACAGCGCTCTTGGCGCTGACCACCACGGCGACTTCGGCGTGTGTCAGCACGGGCAGCCCGAGCATGAACACAAGCAGGGCCGAGGCAACGGCGATGGGACGATTCTTGGAATGGGGGTGTTTCATGGCAGGCCTCTTCAAAACACGAAATCAACGACGGCACTGACCACGTTCACGGGCCCGCCAAAACCCGGCTGCACGTTCACCAGGAAACCGGTGCTGCCCGCGCCGCGCAGGCGGACGTGGTCGAACTGGACTTTCAGCGCCATGTTCCTGGCAAAGTTGTAGCGTGCGCCCACCGAAGCCGTTTGCTGGCCGGTGTTGCCGGTGGCCAGCAGCATGTTCACGCCTTGCGCGAGCATGGCCGTGCCACCGCTGTTGGGCAGGGTGTTGTTGCTGACCGGGCTGTCCACGCGCAGGCGCGCCAGCGTGAAGTAGGGCATGACCTTGCCGAACCGGTAGCCCGCGGTGCCGTACCAGCCCGTGGTGTCGGCCATGAAACTCTTGGTGCGGCGAAGCGTGTATTCACCCTGCAGCAGCACGTTGCCTTCGCTGTAGATCACGCCCGCGCCCATGAACTGGCCGCGGCTGCCGCGCGCTTCCAGCGAATCGGCCAGCGTGCCCGCTTCGGGCATCGTGGCCGAGGCCATGCGCAGCCCGTTGAACACCGAGTCGATCATGCCGTTGGACACGGTGAGCTTGGTGCGGTTGTAGCCAGCGCGAACGGTCCAGGGGCCGCGCTCCAGCAGCAGGTTGATGCCGACCAGGTTGCTGGATTTGCCATTGACCTTGCCCGCGCCCGGGAAGGGTTCGGGCAGATCGAAGCGGGTGGTGCCGTACATCGGCTGGATTGACAGCGAGTTGTCACCCCAGTTCACCTGGTAGGTGGCGTCGATGCCGTCGATGGTGTACATCGGCACCTGTCCGTACACGTCCACTGGCGGGCGAACCCACGGGTTGGCGTAGCCCACGGCAAAAGACTCGGTGGCCAAAAAGGCGGCCCAACGCAGGCGACCCACGCGGACCGCCAGGTCGGAATTGGGCTGCCATTTGACAAAGGCCATGCTGATGGCGTCGGCGTTGGACGTTTCACCGGCGCGTTGGGCAAGGACCTGAACCGAGGCGGAAAACTGCGGGTTGATCTTGCCGTTGAGCTGCAGGCCCAGCTTGCTGTCCACGCCGAAGTCGAGCCCCGAGTTGTCGGCGCCACGCTTGGGAAACACCGAGGGCCGGAACTCGGCCTCACTGCGGTTCGAGCGCGCGAAGCCCGCCGTGCCGAAGCCGATGAAACGGATGTTCTCGGTCAAGTCGATGGCCATCGCCGCCGTCATGCCGCCGGCGGCGATGGCCGCGACGACGCTGGTTTTGAGATGTTTTTTCACAGGGGTTCCTTTGCTTGCTTTGTGAACGGGTTGCGCGGGCCGGGCCGGTCGCGGGCGTGGTTTGGGGTGGTTTTCCTAGGCAGCGGCCAGCGCGTTGGCGAGAGAGGCGTCGCGCGTGTCCGTCGGAGCCGGGTCCAATTGGGGGAGGGTGGGTTCGGACATTGCCTGGGGCCCACGGTCGGACAGCCTGAACACCGAAACCATCTCGGTGAGATGTTCGGCCTGTTCGCGCAGGGCCATGGCGGCCATGCTGGCCTCGCCCACCAGCGCGCCATTGCGCTGGGTCATTTCGTCAACCTGGCGAACCGCCTGGTTGATCTCCAGGATGCCGGCGCTTTGCTCGCCGCTGGCACGGGTGATCTCGCCGATGATGTTGGTCACGCTGCGCACCGATTCGACGATTTCACGCATGGTGTGCCCGGCCTGGTCGGCCATTTCCGCGCCGATGGCAATCTTGGCCGTGGAGCTCTGGATCAGGACCTTGATCTCCTTGGCGGCCTGTGCGCTGCGCTGGGCCAGGGCGCGCACTTCAGAAGCCACCACGGCAAAGCCGCGACCCTGTTCACGCGCACGAGCGCCTTGCCGAAGTTCTCACCCCGCATCAGGCGGCAGAATGCCTCGGGCGCATTCTCGAGCCCCTCGGACACGTCCTCCTTCCACGTGAAGCGGCCGTCGCGGATCCACCCGCCGACGACGCGCACGAGTTCCGGCATCCGCTGCGCGTGGTCGTACACGACGAGGCCCTTCAGGGTCGCGCGCGCACCGACCACGGGTCCGAGCCAGGGCCCCGGCGGCGGCGTGTCCATCGAGTACGCCTCGATCATTCCGCAGAGCACGACGCGCGCACCGAGGGCGAGGTTCGCGAGCACCGCCGCGAGCGTATCGCCGCCGACGTTGTCGAAGTACACGTCCACGCCGTCGGGGCACGCCGCCTTCAACTGCGCACGGAGATCACCGCGCTTGTAGTTCAGGCACGCCGCGTACCCGAGCTCGCGCACCGCGTAGTCGCACTTGTCGTCGGAGCCGGCGATGCCGAC
>JBGSNW010000210.1:0-1749 GCA_041739435.1 Burkholderiaceae bacterium | reverse complement strand
GCAGCGCCGGCGCCAGGCGCACCCCGGGCAGCTCCGCCGCCAGCCGGTCGCGCAGCATCGGGTACTTGACCATCGGAAAGCGGTGGCCCGCCGGGAGCGGCAGAACGAACTGATCGGCATAAAAGGTACGCACCCGCCGATTGTGTCGCGGTCGTCAAACACACTCATCCTAGGTGCCACCTTCTAAAATGCTGCATTGCACCAAAAATAGCTTGCATTGCTCCGGGATTACCCTAAAATTCGCCTCATGCTGCGCTGCAACATAACCCGAACGCGGGACACCAGGGCAGATACGGTTTCAACTCACCTTTCTGGAGATTCACATGTCTTTTACCCCTGAGCAACTGATCGCATCGCACAAAGCCAACATCGAGACCCTGTTCGGTCTGACTTCCAAAGCCTTCGAAGGCGTGGAAAAGCTGGTGGAGTTGAACGTGACCGCCTCGCGCGCCGCCCTGAGCGAAGCCGCCGAGACCACCCAGGCCCTGCTGAGCGTCAAGGATGCGCAAGAATTGCTGGCCCTCCAAGCCGGCCTGTTCCAGCCCCTGGCTGAAAAAACCGCCGCCTACAGCCGTCACCTGTATGACATCGCTTCGGGCACCGGCTCCGAGTTCGGCAAGGCTTTCGAAGCCCAGACCACCGAAGCCCAGAAGAAGTTCATGTCCGTCGTGGACAACGCTGCCAAGAACGCCCCGGCCGGTTCCGAGACCGCTGTCGCCGTGTTCAAGAGCGCCGTGGCCGCTGGCAACAACGCCCTGGAATCGGTGCAAAAGGCCGTCAAGCAAGCCACCGACGTGGCCGAAGCCAACTTCAACGCCGTGGCCACCACAGCCGTGAACACCGCCAAGTCGGCCACCGCCAAGAAGCGTTAATTGATGATTTTGTGAGTTCCTGCACACATTATTGGAGCAGGAAACCTACCATCCACGGAGCATTTGTCCGATACTTGTATTCATTGAACGCAAGTTCCGCAGGTTGTCTCCTCGGGTCCTTTCGAAACCCTCGGGTTCAGGGATCCCTTCAAGGCCCAGTTGCAAGACTGGGCCTTTTTTTATGCCTTCATGGCGCGAGCGACCGGCTGCGCGCCTCCATCTGTTGCCGCAGATGCGGCAAGGTCGCCCGCATTGCGGCACGCCCGGCCTCGATGGCGCGGCGGCGTGTGGCGAAATCCGCGGCCTTGAGGCCGTCCAGCGCCGGGCGGACCACCACCTCGGCCTCTTTGAGCTCGAACTTGTTGATGCTCTGCCCCATGATCGCGAAAGTCTGCAGCAAGATCTCGAGCGAACCATTGGCGGCGTTGCCCTCGGGGGCGCTGGAGATGTCCACCGCGATCACCAGCTCGGCCCCCATCTGGCGCGCATAACGCACGGGCACGGGCGACACCAGGCCGCCATCCACGTACTCGCGCTCGCCAATGCGCACTGGCAAAAACACCGCCGGCACGGCACTGGACGCCCGCACCGCCGTGCCGGTGTCGCCACGCCGGAACAACACACCCTGGCCTGAATGCAGGTCGGTGGCCAACACCCCCAGCGGTATCGTCATGGCGTCGATCAGTCGGCCGCTCAGCGTGGTGTTGACAAAACGCGCCAGCGCGTCGCCGCGCAGCACGCCGCGGCTGAAGATCGGCAGCGTCCAGTCGGTGAACGCGGCCTCTTCCATGGCCATCGCCACCTGCTCCAGCCGTGTGCCGCTCATGCCGCCGGCGTACAGCGCCGCCACCAGGCTGCCGGCCGAGGTGCCGACCAC
>JBGSNW010000141.1:0-20365 GCA_041739435.1 Burkholderiaceae bacterium | reverse complement strand
GCGGCCTGGGGGCCACTGGCCTGGCTGGGCCGCTGGTCGCTCAGCTACTACATGCTGCACCAGCCGGTGCTCATCGGTTTGCTGCTGGCGCTGGCGGCGCTGAAGTGAGGGATGTCGTGCGGGGTGGCGCTTGCCTCCCGCTGCCCAAAAAAAGCGGCCCGTGGGCCGCTTCGTGCTTCATTCGAGCTGCGTCGGCCAGGCGCCGCGAGCGTCAGGTCATTCGATCTTCGCCTTGGCGCGAAGGTCTTCCTGGTACTTGGTCAGCTTTTGCTGAAGCAACTGCTGGGCAATCTGCGGCTTGACGTCTTCCACCTTGGGCAATTGCGCTTCGCGAACGTCATCGAGGCGGATGACGTGGAAGCCGAACTGGCTTTTCACGGGCGCGTCGGTCAGCTGGCCCTTGTTGAGCTTGACCATGGCCTCGGAAAACTCTTTCACGTAGCTGCCGGCGTTGGCCCAGTCAAGGTCGCCACCGTTGGCGCCGGAACCCGGGTCCTTGGACTGTTTTTTTGCGATTTCTTCAAACTTGCCGCCTTTTTTGAGCGCGGCGATGATGGCCTTGGCGTCGGCTTCCTTCTCCACCAGGATGTGGCGCGCGCGGTATTCCTTGCCGCCGTTGGCCGCGACGAATTTGTCGTATTCGGCCTGGACTTCGGCGTCGGTCACGGGGTTCTTCTTCTGGAAATCGGCAAAAAGCTCGCGGATGAGGATGGTCTGGCGCGCCAGTTCGATCTGGTTCTTGTAGTCGTCCGACGCATCCAGCCCGGCCTTCTGGGCCTCTTGCATGAAGATCTCGCGGGCGATCACTTCTTCCCGGAGCTGGTTTTGCATGTCGGGCGACACCGGTCGGCCCGAGCGCGCCACCTGTTGCGCCAGCGCGTCCAGGCGCGCCGTGGGTACGGCCTTGCCGTTCACGATGGCCACGTTCTGGGCCAGGGCCGGCGCGGTGAGGGCGCCCAGCAGGGCGGCAGCGGCGAGTGCCGTGGTCAGTTGCTTTTTCATGGGTTTTTCCAGTCTAGCCCCCGTGGAATGGTCATTGTTTGCTATGTAAAATAAAGCAAATCAACCGTTCCGAAGGGCATTGGCGAGGGTTGCGGTGCGGTACACGGTGGGGTTTAGATGGCTTCGATGGCGATCGCGTGAACGCCCTGATCGATGAAATCTTGCAGCGCATCATACACAAGGCGATGCCTGGCAACGCGCGACAAACCTGTAAACAAAGGTGTCGAAATCCGCACGCGGAAATGGGTTCCGTGGCCCTCTGTGCCAGCACCCGCATGCCCCGCATGGGAGGCGCTTTCGTCGATGACGGTCAGCGCCGTCGGCTGCAGGGTGGCGCGCAGCCGGGTGGCGAGCTGGTCGGCGGTGGGCAAGGTCATGGTGGGCATTCAGGTTCCGGCGCCGTCCGACGGGCCGTCGGGTTTGAGATGGCGCGAAATGTACAGCCCCTGTCCGACGATGAACGCGAGCGGAAATGCGTAGCCCCACAGCTTGAAGTTGACCCAGGTCTCGGTGCTGTAGAACGCGGCCACGTAGCCGTTGATGCCGGCCATGAACGCACAGTAGACGATCCACGCCACATTGAGCCGCCCCCAGACGGAGTCGGGCAGGTCGAGCTGACTGCCCAGCATGAGCTTGAGGAAGTTCTTGCGCAGCACCCACAGCGCCACCGCCAGCGCGATGGCCATGGCGGCATACAGCACCGTCGGTTTCCACTTGATGAAACGGTCGTCGTGCAGTGCCAGGGTCAGGGTGCCGAACAGCAGCACCAGCACCAGTGTGGCCTTGTGCATGGTCTGCAACTTGCGGTCGATGGCGTAGATGGTGGCCATCTGCAGCACCGTGGCGGCCATCAGCACACCCGTGGCGGTGTAGATGTCAAACCACTTGTAGGCGCCGAAGAACAGCAGGATCGGGAAAAAGTCGATCAGGATCTTCATGCGGGCTTGAACTCCAGCGACGCGGAGTTCATGCAATAGCGCAGGCCCGACGGCGCGGGGCCGTCTTCGAACACGTGGCCCATGTGGGCCCCGCAGTCGGCGCAATGAACCTCGGTGCGCTTCATCCAGAGGATGCCATCGACCTTGGTGGCCACGGCCTCGTTGCCGATGGGCTGGAAGAAACTGGGCCAGCCGGTGCCCGATTCGAACTTGGAGGACGAATCGAACAGCGGCTTGCCGCAGCAGACGCAGCCATAAATGCCGTCGGCCTTGATGTTGAGCAGCCGCCCCGTGAAGGGCGGCTCGGTGGCTTCACCGCGGGTCACCATGAAGGCCAGCGGTTCTGCGCCTTTCTGGGTCAGCAATGCATCCCATTCAACATTGGTTTTCTCGATTTTGAAGGGCATAGATTCGGGCGGGCTCCGTGGTGATGACGCAGATGAACGGGTTCAGGACGAGCAGCTGATTTCAATTCCGGCTGCCCAGTCGGGCGGGAAGCCGGCCCAGCCTTCGTGTGCCGGGTGCTCGTCGAACGGATTTTGCAGCACGGCCAGCAGGTTTTCGACTTCGGTGAAGTTTTTTAGTTTCGCCTGCCGGATGGCAATTTCGGCCAGGTGGTTGCGCAACACGTATTTGGGGTTGGTTTTGAGCATCAAATTGGTCATCAGCCCCCGTGGAATGGCGATAGTTCGCTCTGAATACCGAAGCATCCAGCGGTCTGCCGCCGCGCGGTCAATGAACAGGTCACGCACGGGAGCGGCCGCCGAGTCTTCGCCGGGCACGGCGCTGGGGGCCGGGGCGGCCATCCAGTGGCTCAACCGGCGCCAGAACAGGGTGAAATCCACGCGGTCTTGCGCCATCAGTTGGAGGATGGATTCGATCAGCGCGCGGTCTTCCGGCCGGGCGTCCGTCAGGCCCAGCTTGGCCCGCATGCGGCCCTCGTATTCGCGCGGGTACACGGTCTTGTACGACTCCAGGGCGGCCAGCGCCTGATCCGGGTCGTCCATCAGGGGCAGCAGGGCCTGGCCGAGGCAGAACAGGTTCCAGTACGCCACATTGGGCTGTTTGCCAAAGGCGTAGCGGCCCTGCGCGTCGGTGTGGTTGCAGACGTGTCCGAAGCTGAACGCGTCCATGAACTGGAACGGGCCGTAGTCCAGCGTCAGGCCCAGAATGCTCATGTTGTCGGTGTTCATGACGCCGTGGCAAAACCCCACCGCCTGCCATTGCGCGAGCAGGGCGGCGGTGCGTTCGCTCACCGCCTCCAGCAATGCAGCGTACGGGTTGCCCGCGAAGCGGTCCGAATCGCGGCAGGCGGGGTAGAAGCGGTCGATCACGTGGTCGGCCAGCCGCCGCAGTTCGGCGTGCTGGCCGTGGTGCGAAAAGTGCTCGAAATGACCAAACCGGATGAAGCTCGGCGCGGTGCGGGTGAGCACCGCGGCGGTTTCAATTTCTTCACGTCGGATGGGCACGTCGGAACCGGTGACACACAGCGCGCGCGTGGTGGGAATGCCCAGGCCGTGCATGGCCTCGCTGCACAAAAATTCGCGGATGCTCGAGCGCAGCACGGCCCGCCCGTCGCCACGGCGCGAGTAGGGTGTGCGGCCGGCGCCCTTGATCTGCAGATCCTGCGAGCCGCCGGGGGGGTGTCGAGTTCGCCCAGCGAAAGAGCCCGACCGTCCCCCAGTTGCCCGGCCCACAGGCCGAACTGGTGACCGCTGTACACACCGGCGCGCGGCGTGCTGCCGGGCAAAAGCGCGTTGCCACAAAGCGCCTGCAAGGTTTCATTCGATTCCAGCCAGGCCTCGTCCAGGCCCAGTTCGCGCGCCAGGGCGTGGCTGCGCGCCACCCAGTAGGGGTCGGGCAGGGTCCAGGGGGCAACGTCGGTGTAAAACGCCGGGCCCAGGGCGGCAAAACCTTCGCGCAGACGTGGGGACGGGTCGGGCCGAGGCGGCGAATCGGTGGCGGAATCCATGCCCGCATTGTCGTGTGGCCTGCGGTGCCGGATGGCGCGCAGGGGCATTTGGGGCCCACGGTCTGCACGGGCCCGGGCGTTTGCGCTACCATCTTGTCCGACCGTGACCCCCACCCGCCTACAAGGAGACATTTCAATGCTGGGCCTGATGCAAGACCAACCGCTGCTGATTTCTTCGCTGATCGATTTTGCCGAGCGCCACCACGGTGACGCCGAAATTGTGTCGCGCCGGGTCGAAGGCGACATCCACCGCTACACCTACCGCGAGGTGGCCGCGCGCGCCCGCCGGGTGGCCAACGCGCTGGACGCCATGCAGCTCGCTTTCAGCGACCGCGTCGCCACGCTGGCCTGGAATGGCTACCGCCATCTGGAGCTGTATTTCGGCGTCAGCGGCTCGGGCCGGGTGCTGCACACCATCAACCCGCGCCTGCATCCCGACCAGATTGCCTGGATCGCCAACCATGCCGAAGACCAGGTGCTGTGTTTTGACATGAGTTTTTTGCCCATCATCCAGGCGGTGCACGCGCGCTGCACCACCGTGCGGCACTGGGTGGCGCTGTGCGACGCCGACAAGCTCCCCGCCGACAGCGGCATCCCCAACCTCGTGAGTTACGAGGCCTGGATCGGCGCGCAGTCCGCTGCCTACACCTGGCCCGTGTTCGACGAGAACTCCGCTTCCAGCATGTGCTACACCAGCGGCACCACGGGCAACCCCAAGGCGGCGCTGTACAGCCACCGCTCCACCACCTTGCACGCCTACGCGGCCGCGCTGCCCGACGTGATGCGCCTGAGCGCACGCGACGCCATCCTGCCGGTGGTGCCCATGTTTCACGTCAACGCCTGGGGCATTCCCTACAGCGCGGCCCTGACCGGTGCCAAACTGGTGTTCCCCGGCCCGGCTCTGGACGGCAAGTCGGTTTACGAGTTGATCGAAGCCGAGAAAGTGACCTATGCCGCCGGCGTGCCGACCGTCTGGCAGATGCTGCTGACCCACATGAGACCGGCGGGGTTGCGCTTCTCGACCCTTCAGCGCACCGTGATCGGCGGGTCGGCCTGCCCGCCGGCCATGATCACCGCCTTCAACGACGAATACGGCGTGGAGGTGCTGCACGCCTGGGGCATGACGGAAATGTCGCCGCTGGGGACGCTGTGCACGCTCAAGAACAAACATCTGGACATGCCGGCCGAAGAAAAAATGAAAATCCGCCTCAAGCAGGGCCGGGCCATTTACGGCGTGGACATGAAGATCGTCAATGAAGAGGGCAAGGAATTGCCCTGGGACGGCAAGGCCTATGGCGACCTGTACGTCAAGGGCCCCTGGATCGTCAAGGAGTACTTCAAGGGCGAGGGCGGCAACCCGCTGGTCGATGGCTGGTTCCCGACCGGCGATGTGGCCACCATCGACGCCGACGGCTACATGCAGATCACCGACCGCAGCAAGGACGTGATCAAGTCGGGCGGTGAATGGATCAGTTCGATCGATATCGAGAACATTGCCGTGGCGCATCCGGCGGTGGCCATGGCGGCGTGTATTGGCGTGAAGCACCCCAAGTGGGACGAGCGCCCCATTCTTGCGGTGGTGCGGAAACCCGGGGCCGAAGTCACGGTCGCGGAACTCATCAAGTTCTACGAAGGCAAGACGGCCAAATGGCAGATTCCCGACGACGTGGTGTTCGTCGACGCGATTCCGCTGGGCGCCACGGGCAAGATGCTCAAGACCCGGTTGCGCGAGCAGCTCAAGGACTATGTCCTGCCCACAGTCTGAGTGGGGGTTTGCGCCGGATCACGGGTGTTTCTGGCGCCTGTCGCCTGTGCGATAGAAACGGCCCCGCTTAGGGGCAATCCCTGAGCGTTGCGCTGCACAAAAACCGCTACGCTGCGCGCAGTCAGTCAACCAAGGAGACCCGCATGAAATTTGCCATCAAGGCCGTTGCCGCATCTGCCGCCATGGTCGTTGCCAGTGTTGCATTCGCCCAGAAGGGCGAGACCGTGAAAATCGCCTTCATGGACCCGCTGTCCGGCCCGTTTGCCAACGTGGGGCAAAACCAGCTCAAAAGCTGGCAGTTCACGGCCGAGCGGCTTTCCGGTGCCAAGAACCCGGCCGGGGTGAAGTTCGAAGTGGTCGGTTTTGACAACAAGGGCTCGCCCCAGGAAAGCCTGAACACCCTGAAAGCCGCCGTTGACCAGGGCTTTCGTTATGTCACCCAGGGCAATGGTTCGGGCGCCGCCGCCGCCATTCTGGACGCCGTGGCCAAGCACAACGCGCGCAATCCGGGCAAAGAGGTTGTCTACCTCAATTACGCGGCGGTCGACCCGGCGCTGACCAACGAGAAATGCGACTACTGGCACTTCCGCCTGGACGCCGACACCACCATGAAGATGGAGGCCCTGACCACGTTCATGAAGGACCAGCCCACGGTCAAGAGCGTGTACCTGCTCAACCAGAACTATTCGCACGGCCATCAGGTGGCCCGGTTCTTCAAGGAAGGCATTGCGCGCAAGCGCCCCGACGTGAAGATCGTGGGCGAGGATCTGCACCCCATTGGCCAGGTCAAGGACTTTGCCCCCTACGTGGCCAAGATCAAGCAGTCGGGTGCCGACACCATCGTCACGGGCAACTGGGGCGCCGACCTCACCCTGTTCGTCAAGGCGCTGAACGATGCCGGCCTGAAACTGCCGATGTACACCTACTACGCGGGTGTCACCGGAACCCCCACGGCGCTTGCCGCCGGTGGCGCCAGCGAGGTGTACGTGATTGCCTATGGCCACGCCAACCACACCGGTGAACTCGGGCAGATGGGCGCTGATTTCAAGAAGAAGTTCAACGACGACTATTACACCTACGCCACCCTCAACGGCATCAACCTGCTGGGCGCCGCCATGGCCAAGGCCAAGTCCACCGATCCGGTGAAAGTCGCCAAGGCCATGGAGGGGCTGTCGGTCAAGAGCTTCGCGGGCGAGGTCCAGATGCGCGGCTCCGACCATCAGCTCCAGCAATCGATGTTCGTGACCAAATGGCAGAAGGTGGACGCCAAGAACGCCTACAGCGTCGAGAACACCGGCTACACGTTCGCGCCCGTCAAGCAGATGGACCCGTACGTGGCCAGCACTCCGACCAGCTGCCAGATGAAGCGGCCCGCCTGAGCGGTCGCTTCGTCAGCGCCGCCGGTCCGCAAGCCGGGATAGCCTGCGCCATCCCGGCTTTTTTGTTTCCGTACGAGGTGCCGCCAGCCCATCTCTCTACAGGTCATCCATGGAATTCTTCACCATCTCCTTGCTGAACGGGCTCAGCTACGGGCTGCTGCTGTTCATGCTGAGCTCGGGCCTGACGCTGATCTTCAGCATGATGGGTGTGCTCAATTTTGCGCACGCCAGCTTTTACATGCTGGGCGCCTACTTTGCCTACAGCACCACCGAATTGATGGGCTTCTGGCCGGCCCTGGTGGTGGCACCGCTGCTGGTGGGCATTCTGGGGGGGGTGTTCGAGAAATACTGCCTGCGGCGGGTCCACAAGTTTGGACACGTTCCCGAGCTGCTGATCACCTTCGGCCTGAGTTTCATCCTGCTGGAGATGGTCCAGCTGGTCTGGGGCACCAGTTCCGTGGACTACCGCGTGCCACCCGCGCTGGACGGGCCGCTGTTCTCGCTGTTCGGCACCCAGTTTCCGATGTACCGCGGCTTCATGATGCTGGTGGCGCTGTTGATGCTGGTGGCCATCTGGCTGCTGCTGACGCGCACGCGCGTCGGTCTGGTGATCCAGGCGGCGCTGACCCACCCGGAAACCGTGGAATCCCTCGGGCACAACGTGCCACGCGTGTTCATGATGGTGTTTGGCGGTGGCGCGGCGCTGGCCGGCCTGGCTGGCGTGATTGGCGGCAACGCCTTCGTCACGGAACCGGGCATGGCCACCACGGTGGGTTCGGTGATCTTCGTGGTGGTGGTGGTGGGGGGCATGGGCTCGTTGTCCGGCGCCTTTGTTGCGTCGGTGCTGATCGGAGTGATCCAGACCTTCGCCGTGGGCATTGACAGCTCGCTGATGGGGGCCGTCAAGATGCTGGGCGTGAGCATCACGCCAGAAACCTTTGGCTATGCGCTGTGGAAACTCAAGATCAGCCAGATTGCCCCGATCCTGCCCTACATGTTCCTGGTCCTGATCCTGATCTTCCGGCCCAAGGGCCTTCTTGGAACGCGGGAGGGCTGAAAACATGTCGTCGAAAAACCATTACGAGTTCAAGCCACTCAACGTCGGGCGCTGGGTCGTCTGGAGCCTGTTCGCGCTGCTCATGGCGGTGTCGCCCATGGTGTTCACCAGCAGCCTGAGCCACACCCTGCTGTCGCAGATGGGCATCGCCATCATCGCCTGCCTGAGCTACAACATGCTGTTGGGGCAGGGCGGCATGCTGAGTTTCGGGCATGCGGTGTACACGGGCATGGGGTCGTTCCTGGCCATTCACGCGCTGAACCTCGTGACCGGGGGCAAGTTGACCATCCCGGTAAGCCTCATCCCCCTGATTGGCGGGCTCGCGGGCATGCTGCTGGCGGTGCTTCTGGGCTGGGTGACGACGAAGAAGGCAGCAACCCCGTTTGCCATGATCACGCTGGGCATCGGCGAACTGGTGTATGCCATGTCGCTCATGTTTCCGGAGTTTTTCGGTGGCGAAGGTGGCATCGCGGGCAACCGGGTGACGGGGGGCACGCCGTTTGGCATCAGCTTCGGCCCGCAGGTGCAGCTGTACTACCTCATTGCCATCTACACCTTCATCTGCACGGCACTGATGTTCGCGTTCACGCGCACGCCGCTGGGGCGCATGCTCAATGCCGTGCGAGACAACCCCGAGCGCGTGGAGTTCGTGGGCTATGACACGCAAAAGGTGCGCTATATCGCCTTTGTGATCGCCGCTTTTTTTGCCGGTATCGCCGGCGGGCTGGCGGCGCTGAACTTTGAGCACGTCACCTCCGAGGTCGTGCGGGGCGATCGCTCTGGCGCCTATCTGCTGTTCACGTTCCTGGGTGGCGCAACCTTCTTTTTTGGTCCGATCATCGGCGCCGTGGTGATGGTGCTGGCCCTGGTCCTGCTGAGCGAGCTGACCAAGGCCTGGCTGCTGTACCTGGGCTTGATATTCCTTTTCATGGTCATGTATGCGCCGGGCGGCATTGCCAGCCTGATCATGATGAACCTGCGCGTGGCGGCATTTGGCAAGCTGCGCGAACTCTGGGTGAGTTATCTGGCACTGGCCGTGACGGCCCTGATCACGCTGATCGGCGCGGCGGCCATGATCGAAATGATCTATCACCTGCAGTTGAACGCGGCGCTGGGCCCGCAGCTCAGCTTCATGGGCGCCAGCCTCAACGCCAAGGGACTGAACAGCTGGTTCGGCGCCGGTTTTGTGATGCTGACCGGCCTGTTCCTGTTTGAAGTGACGCGACGCGAGTTTGCGCGGCAATGGGGCCAGATCCAGGAGTCCATCGAAAAAGAGATCAAGCGCAGGGAGGCTTTGTCATGACGGATAACACGGGCCACGACGTGCGCAGCGAAGGGCCGCCCCGAGCAAGCACAGCCCCCGAGGGGCTGAGGGCTGCGGCTCCGGGCCTGCCTGCGCAGGGCCGGACAGCCCGAAGGGACGCTGACTCTGGCAGCGTCTCGTCCAGCGAACCACGCGCAGCGGGGAGCGTGGGGGCCAGGTTCTATTTCATGGAGATGAACACGCGCCTGCAGGTCGAGCACCCGGTGACCGAAGCCATCACGGGGCTGGACCTGGTGGAGTGGCAGCTCCGTGTGGCCTCGGGCGAGCCGCTGCCGCTGAAGCAGGAAGATCTGCGCATCCAGGGCCATGCCATCGAGGCGCGCATCTGTGCCGAGAGTCCGGACAACAATTTCCTGCCCGCCACCGGAACGCTGAACGTGTACCGCAAGCCTTTGTGTACAAGTTTCGAGCGCGGCGCCGTGCGCATCGACGACGGCGTGCGGGAGGGTGACGCCATCAGCCCTTATTACGACTCGATGGTGGCCAAGCTGATCGTGCATGGCGACACGCGTGATCAGGCGTTGGCGCGGATGGACGCCGCGCTGGCGCAGACGCGCATCGTGGGCCTCACCACCAATGTGCAGTTTCTCCGCCATGTGATTGCCAGCCCGTCGTTCGCCAACGCCGACCTCGACACGGCACTGATTCCGCGGGAAGCCGCCGTCCTGTTTGGGCAGGACAGGCTGGGTCTGCCGTTCACCGTGGCCGCTGCGGTGGCGCAGACCCTGTTGGCCGAGCGTGCCGGCGAAACGGCCGATCCGTTCAGCCGGCGGGACGGATGGCGGTCGCTCGGTGTGGCAACGCGTCGCTTTGACTTTGAATCGCAGGGGCAGACCTTGCTGGCCCATCTGCGCTACCTGCACGACGGCGGGCTGCAACTGACCGTCGCCGGGGTCAGCGGCATGCTGCAATTTTCAGCCATCGGTGACAGCATCGACGTGCAGTTTGCCGGTGTCCGCCAGACGGTGCAGACCTGGCAGCAGGATGAAGTCGTGCATGTGTTCTGCGCCCTCGGTGCCACGCAGATTGTCGAAATTGACGCGCTGGCCCACGCGGGCGAAGCGGCGGCTGACGTCGGCCGCCTGACCGCGCCGATGCCGGGCAAGGTGGTGTCGTTTGCGGTCAAGGCCGGCGATGCCGTGAAGAAGGGCCAGCCCCTGGCGGTGATGGAGGCCATGAAGATGGAACACACCATTGCCGCGCCCGCCGACGGCACGGTGGCCGAGCTCCTCTACGCACCGGGTGACCAGGTGGCCGAAGGCGCCGAACTGCTCAAGCTGACGGTCGGAGCTTGACGATGCGCGTTGCCTTTTGCTGCTCCAACACCAAGCCCGGCCCCTGGATCGAGGGTTTGCGCAATGCCCTGCCCGATGCCGACGTGGAGGTCTGGGCGCCCGGCGCGGCCCCGGCCGACTACGCCGTGGTCTGGGCGCCGCCCCAGCAGTTCCTGGACGAACAGCCACAGCTCAAGGCCCTGTTCAACATCGGGGCCGGTGTGGACGCGCTGCTCCAGCTCAAGTTGCCGGCCGGGGTGGCCATCGTCCGCCTGGACGATGCCGGCATGTCGGTGCAGATGGCCGAATACGTCTGCCATGCGGTGACCCGGCATTTCAGGGAATTTGATGCCTACGACGCCGACATCCGGCAAGGGCAGTGGTCGTTCCGGCGACCCCGCAACCGCGCGGACTTTCCCGTGGGCGTGATGGGGCTGGGTGTGCTGGGTCAACGCGTGGCGCAGACGCTGCGGCAGTTCGAGTTTGCGGTGCACGGCTGGAGCCGGTCACCCCACCTGCTCAACGGCGTGGTGTGTCACCACGGGGGGGAAAGCTTCAACCGCTTCCTGGCGTCGTGTCGTGTGCTGGTCAACCTGCTGCCGCTCACGCCTGAAACGGAGAACATTCTCAACCGCGACACGCTGGCCCGCTTGCAGCCGGGTGGCTACGTCATCAATGTCGCGCGGGGCGCGCATCTGGTGGACGACGACCTGGTGGCCTTGCTCGACAGCGGGCATCTGGCGGGTGCCACGCTCGACGTGTTCCGCACCGAGCCCCTGCCCGCCGGGCATGTTTTCTGGCGCCACCCCAAGATCACGATCACGCCGCACACGTCGGCCCGGACGCTGCGCGATGAATCCATTGCGCAGATTGCAGGCAAGATCGGTGCGCTGGCGGCGGGCGAGTCGATTGACAATCTGCCCGGTGTGGTCAGCCGCGAAAAAGGATACTGAGGCACCCATGAAATTTCCTTCCAGAGTCAAACTTGTCGATGTGGGCCCGCGTGATGGCCTGCAGAATGAAAAGGCGCCCGTCCCGGCGGCGGTCAAGATCGGGCTGGTGCACCGCCTGCAGGACGCCGGCCTCAAGTACATCGAAGTCACGAGTTTCGTGTCCCCCAAATGGGTGCCGCAGATGGCGGACAACGCCGAGGTCATGGCCGGCATCCAGCGCAAGGCGGGCGTGTGCTACTCGGTGCTCACGCCCAACCTCAAGGGCTTCGAGGCGGCCGTGCTGTCCCGGCCTGACGAAATTGTCGTGTTTGGCGCGGCCAGCGAAGCCTTCAGCCAGAGAAACATCAACTGCTCCATTGCCGAAAGCATTGAGCGGTTCGCGCCGGTGGTGGAGGCCGCGCGTGCGGCGGGCGTCCACGTGCGCGGCGCCATGAGCTGCACCGTCGGCTGCCCCTACGAAGGCGAGGTGGCACCCGAGCGTGTGGCCTACCTGGCGGGGCTCATGAAAAGCATTGGCGTGCAACACGTGGGCGTGGCCGACACCATTGGCGTGGGCACGCCTGGCAAGGTGCAGGCGGCCATCGAGGCGACGCTGAAACACTACGCGCTGGACGACGTGTCGGGCCACTTCCACGACACCTATGGCCAGGCGCTGGCCAACACCCTGGCCGCGATGGAGCTGGGCGTCTGGCAGTTTGACACCTCGTCGGCCGGCCTGGGGGGCTGCCCTTATGCCAAGGGCGCCACGGGCAACGTGGCCACCGAAGATGTGGTCTACATGCTGCACGGCATGGGCATCGAAACGGGCATCGACCTCGACAAGCTGGTGGACGCGGGCGCCTACATCAGTGAATTTTTGCAGCGCAAACCCAATTCGCGCGCCGCGACGGCCATTTTGAACAAGCGGATCCAATGATGGGTGGCGCGGAGATGCAATCCTTGCCCCCCGGCGTTCAGCGCGTGGTGGCGGTGCTGGAAGCCTTGCGGCACCCGCACCGCCCGGTCATGCTGGACGACGCGGCGCGCACCGCGCAGCAGGCGGCCGATGCGCTGGGTGTGGCCGTGGGCCAGATCGCCAAGAGCATCATCTTCCGCCGCAAGTCGGATGACGCCCCCGTGCTGGTGATTGCCTCCGGCGATCGCCGGGTGGACGAGAAGAAGGTGGACGCGCTGGTGGGCAAGACGGGCCGCGCGGACGCCACATTCGTGAAAGACAAGACTGGCTTCACCATCGGCGGTGTGGCGCCCCTGGCCCACGCCGTGCCGCCCGTGACGCTGATCGACCGCGACCTGTTCCGCTTTGGCCGGGTGTGGGCGGCCGCGGGGCATCCGCACAGCGTGTTCGAGCTGGCCCCGGACGATCTGGTGCGCATGACCGGCGCACCGGTGGCCGATGTGGCGCAAACGCCTTCTGGCCCATGAACGCAATACAATTGATAGCTGATCAGGCAGCACTGGCGGGGGCCATGGCCAAAAATTTGCCCTCACCGTGTGTTTCGGTCTGCCAGATGGACGCCGCCAGCGGGATGTGCACCGGATGTTTGCGCACCCTTGCGGAAATCGCAGCATGGGGGCAGCTCGACGACGCCGACAAGCGGGTGGTCTGGGGTGAAATTGGCGCGCGTGCGGCACATGCCATGGCAACGGAGAAGGCCTCGTGAAGCACATTGACTTCTATCTCGACTTCATTTCGCCCTACGCATACCTGGCCTTCGAGAAGCTGCCCGAAGCCCTGTTGGGCCAGAGTTACAGCGTCAGGTACAAGCCCGTGCTGTTCGCGGCCATCCTCAAACACCACGGGCAACTCGGCCCGGCCGAAATTGGCGGCAAACGCGAATGGACCTACCGGCAAGTGTTGTGGCTGGCACGCCAGCAAGGCACCACGCTGGATTTGCCGCTCAACCACCCGTTCAATCCGCTGGCCCTGCTGCGCCTTGCCGTGGCCTGCGACGCACAGGGGGCGCCCAACCGCTATGTCTGCGAAACGCTGTTCCGCCATGTCTGGCAAGGGGGCGCGGATGTTGCTGACCCGCAGCGCCAGCAGGCGCTGGAACAGGCGTTGGCACCCCAGCGCCGACTCGATGCGGATGGCGCCAAGGCCGCGTTGCAGGCGCACACGTCCGCGGCCATTGCGGCGGGCGTTTTTGGTGTGCCGACCTTTGTGGTTGATGGCCATGTCTTCTGGGGTCTGGACGCGTTGCCCATGTTGCGCGCCTGTCTGGACGGTGACGACTGGATCGGCGGTGCCGCGTGGCGCGCTGCGGCTGCCTTGCCGGCAGGGACTGTGCGCAAGCCCTGAACGGGCCCGTGTGCCGGCGGATCTTCTCCGCCACCCCCATGCCATGTTGCGCCTGGATTCGATGAATCGTTAGGTGTTTTCCCTGAACCCGTAATCCCCGCGTCAGACTCGACCCTCGCATCAGTCCAGCGTAAGGAACGACCGCCAAAGTCCGCCCACATTGCCGTGGGGTCGCCTTCGGTTTGTGTTCGCGCAGTGGCGAAAGCTGCTGATTCCGTTACCTGATTCCGAAGGGATTTCATGAAGGAAGACAAAAACAGTCAGGCCTACTGGAAAGCCACCATCGGCCTGCTGACCAAGATTCTGATCATCTGGTTCGTAGTGTCGTTTGGCGCTGGCATCCTGTTCGCCGATGTGCTCAACAACATCAAGCTTGGCGGTTATCCGCTGGGTTTCTGGTTCGCCCACCAGGGCTCCATCTACATCTTCATCGCGCTGATTTTCTATTACGCCAAGAAGATGGGCGACATCGACCGTCAGTTCGACGTGCATGAAGACTGAGGACTGAATCATGGATCTCCAAACCACTATCTATCTTTTCGTCGGTCTGAGCTTCGCGCTCTACATCGGCATTGCGGTCTGGGCCCGTGCGGGCTCGACGAGCGAGTTCTACGCCGCAGGCGGTGCGGTGCACCCCGTCACCAACGGCATGGCCACCGCGGCGGACTGGATGAGCGCCGCGTCGTTCATCTCGATGGCCGGCCTGATCTCCAACATGGGTTATGGCGGCGGCCTGTTCCTGATGGGCTGGACCGGCGGCTACGTGCTGCTGGCCATGCTGCTGGCGCCGTACCTGCGCAAGTTCGGCAAGTTCACCGTGCCGCAGTTCATTGGCGACCGCTTCTACTCCAAGAGCGCCAGCACCGTGGCTGTGATCTGCCTGTTGACGGCCTCCATCACCTACATCATTGGTCAGATGACCGGTGTGGGTGTGGCCTTCTCGCGTTTCCTGGGCGTCTCCAGCGAGGTCGGCATCTACGTCGGCATGGGCATTGTGTTCGCCTACGCCGTGTTCGGTGGCATGAAGGGCATCACGTACACGCAGGTTGCGCAGTA
Organism: Burkholderiaceae bacterium; assembly: GCA_041739435.1. Classification (GTDB taxonomy): domain Bacteria; phylum Pseudomonadota; class Gammaproteobacteria; order Burkholderiales; family Burkholderiaceae_C; genus PHCI01. Next base: position 5,346 of record JBGSNW010000141.1, on the reverse strand, counting down.
CATCGTGTTGATCCTGGCCTATACCGTGCCCGCCGTCTTCATTTCGCTGCAACTCACCGGCAACCCGATTCCGCAACTGGGTCTGGGCAGTGGCTTCGCCGGCACCGACGTGTCGATGCTGGCCAAGCTGGACCAGGTGGTGACCGATCTTGGGTTTGGCAAGTACACCACTTCGTTGCCGGGCAGTTCGCTGAACATGTTCATGTACACGCTGTCGCTGATGATCGGTACCGCCGGTCTGCCGCACGTGATCATGCGATTCTTCACGGTGCCGTCGGTCAAGGACGCGCGTTCGTCCGCCGGCTGGGCGCTGGTGTTCATCGCCATTCTCTACACCACGGCACCTGCCGTGGCCGCGATGGCCAAGCTGAACCTGCACGCCACAGTTAATTCTGCGGTGAAGGCGGGTGGCGATCTGTATGCGCCAGAGGCCAGTCTCAAGAACGAAGCCCGTCCGGACTGGATGAAGCGCTGGGAAAAAACCGGCCTGTTGAAGTTCGAGGACAAGAACGGCGATGGCCGCATCCAGTACTACAACGACAAGACCAAGGACGCTGTTGCCAAGGGCAAGGCCGAAGCGGCTGGCTGGAAGGGCAACGAACTGTCCGTCAACGCCGACATCATCGTGCTCGCCAACCCCGAGATCGCATTGTTGCCCAACTGGGTGATCGCCCTCGTGGCAGCGGGTGGCCTGGCTGCGGCGCTTTCCACGGCAGCAGGTTTGCTGATGGCCATCTCTTCGGCTGTCTCGCACGACCTGGTCAAAGGCATCTTCAACCCCAACATCAGCGAAAAGAACGAGTTGCTGGCGGGCAAGATTTCGATGGCGGTGGCCATTGTCATTTCCGGCTATCTGGGCTTGAACCCCCCGGGCTTTGCCGCGGGTACCGTGGCGCTGGCCTTCGGGATTGCCGCCAGCTCGCTGTTCCCGGCCATCATGATGGGCATTTTCAGCAAGAAGATGAACAAGGAAGGCGCCATGGCCGGCATGCTGGCGGGCCTGTTCATCACGCTGTTCTACGTGTTCGCGCACAAGGGCCTGTTCTTCATCAAGGGCACGGAGTACCTGGGCCTGATCGGTGGCTCCAACAGTTTCTTCGGCATCACGCCGGAGGCCTTCGGCGCCGTGGGCGCGATGGTGAACTTTGCGGTCGCCTTCCTGGTGGACAAGGTCACCAAGGAACCCCCGGCGCACATTCAGGCCATGGTGGAAGCGGTGCGGATTCCGCGCGGTTCCAAGATGGTGGACGGTGCTCATTGAGCGTTGCCCACGCGGTCTGAAATGACCCGCTGCCCGTGAAAGCGGGCAAGCGTGACAATGGAGGCCCTGCCGACGGCGTTGGCAGGGCTTTTTTACTGGGATGGCGGGAGTCCTGCATGATTTTCAATGTCAACGTTGCCTTGACCTGGATTCTGTTCCTGGCACTGTTTCCAATTGCTTTTTTCTGGCTGCGCCGCGCCTGGCGCATCCTGGTCCGGCGTGATTTCTCCGAGGTCGCGCTCAAGCGCGGTGTGTCACCGCCCAATCCCGAAAAGTTTGCCCCCTTCGAAATGGCGGCCAACCTGGTTGCGGGTGTGGTGATCGTGGTGGTGATCGTCAGCGTGTTGCTGGGCCACCTGGATTACGGCACCTGGACGGCCATTGCCGGCAGCACCATCTGGTGCAAATTTTTCTTCGGCTTTGCGCTGTCGCGACATGCCCATGCCGGGATGTCCCGCCCCAAGGCATGATCTGAGTCAATCCTGACCTCGTCTGCGCGCAAGTCGTAAGACGCAGGTCAGTGCGCGGGGCACAATGCACCTCAGAGGGCTCGCGCATCGGGTGCAGTGCCCCGGACAAGGAGACCGCAGTGTTCAAAGGCCTCGGCGCGCAGCGTCTGGTTGCCCTGTTTGCGGGCGGCTGGCTGGTATTCAATTTCCCGCTGCTGGCGTTGTGGGATCGTGACGCCACCCTTTTCGGGATTCCACTGTTTCCGGCCGCCCTGTTCCTGATCTGGGCCGCGTTGGTTGCGACCATGGCCTGGCTGATGGAGCGCCAGCCCCGGGACGACTAACCATGCTCACGCCCACGGTAGTTATCGGCACGTCGTTCGCCTATCTGCTGCTGCTGTTCGCGGTGGCCTACTACGGCGACGCGCGCGCCGCACAGGGGCGCTCGATCATCGCCAATCCCTGGACCTATGCGCTGTCGATGGCGGTCTACTGCACCGCATGGACCTACTTTGGCAGTATCGGCCGTGCGGCATCGGGTGGGGTGTGGTTTCTGCCGATCTACCTTGGCCCCACGCTGGCGATGGTGCTGGGCTGGATGGTGGTGCGCAAGATGATCCGCATCGCCAAGGCCTACCGCATCACGTCCATCGCGGACTTCATTGGCAGTCGCTATGGCAAGAGTCACCTGCTGGCGGCGCTGGTGACCCTGATCGCCGTGGTGGGCATCGTCCCCTACATTGCCTTGCAGCTCAAGGCGGTCTCTGCGGGCTATGCGCTGTTGACCGGATCGGGCGCCTCGGGCTCTTCAGGCGGGCTTCACTGGAGTCAAGACAGCACTTTTTATGTGGCACTGGCCCTGGCCGGGTTTGCCATGGTGTTCGGCTCACGACATCTCGACAGCACCGAACGGCATGAAGGCATGGTGGCGGCCATCGCGTTCGAATCGGTGATCAAGCTGGTGGCGTTCCTGGCGGTGGGTTTGTTCGTGGTGTACGGCATGTTCGATGGCCCGGTCGATCTGTTTTCGCGGGCACGGGCCGTGCCCGCGCTGGCCAGGTTGCTGCGGCTGGAGCAAGGCAGTCCGTTTGCATGGACGCAGTGGTTTGCCTTGACCTTGCTGTCCATGTTGTCGGTGATTTTCCTGCCCCGGCAGTTCCAGGTCATGGTGGTGGAAAACGTACGGGAAAGCCATCTGAGACGCGCCGTCTGGGTGTTTCCGCTGTACTTGCTGGTCATCAATATTTTTGTCTTGCCCATCGCGCTGGGCGGGCTGCTTTTTTTCGGCGACGGCCGCATGGACGCCGAGACCTTCGTGTTGTCGCTGCCGCTGGCGGCCGGGCAGCATGCGCTGGCGTTGTTTGCCTTTGTAGGGGGCTTGTCGGCCGCGACCGGCATGGTGATCGTGGAGACGATCGCAGTGTCGACCATGGTCAGCAACGAACTCGTCATGCCGCTGCTGTTGCGCATGCGCCATTTCAGGTCCGGCGCGGGGCTGGAACTGCCGCGCATCCTGCTGGGCATCCGGCGAGCGGCCATTCTGGGCGTTCTGGTACTGGGGTATGTGTATTTCCACCTTGCGGGTGAGGCGTATGCACTGGTCAGCATCGGGCTCATCAGTTTTGCCGCCGTGGCCCAGTTTGCGCCACCGATGCTGGGGGGCCTTTACTGGAAAGGGGGCACCCGCCAGGGCGCACTGGCGGGACTGCTGGCGGGTTTTGCGATGTGGGTCTATACCCTGATGCTGCCCTCCATCGCCAAATCCGGCTGGCTGGGCGCCGATTTCCTGACGCAAGGCCCATGGGGGCTGGTGCTGCTGAGGCCCGAACAATTGCTGGGCTTGCAGGGGCTGGACGGGCTGACACACTCGCTGTTCTGGAGCCTGTTCATGAACATGGCGGCGTATGTCGGCGTGTCGCTCTGGCGCCCGCCTTCGGGGCGTGAGGCGAGTCAGGCCCTGCTGTTCGTGGACGTGTTCGAGCGCACCGCCAATTCCAGCCCGGTGTTCTGGCGTGGGCAGGCCAATGTGCCGGACTTGCTGCGCCTGTGCGAGCGTTACCTCGGGGCACAGAAGGCCCGAACGCTGTTTCAGGCCTACGCGCAGGCGCAACAGGTGCAGCGCGTGGAATCCATCCGGCCCGACGCCCGGCTTGTGCAGTTTGTCGAAACGCAACTGGCCGGCGCGGTCGGAAGCGCCTCGGCCCGCGTGCTGGTGGCGTCGGTGGCGGAAGAAGATTCGCTGACGCCCGACGACGTGCTGCGCATCCTGGACGAGACATCGCAGATTCGAGCCTACTCGCGCGAACTGGAAGAGAAATCCCGCTCGCTGGAGCAGGCCACGGCCGAGTTGCGGCATGCCAATGACCAGCTCAAGAGTCTGGACCGCCTGAAAGACGACTTCATGTCCTCGGTGACGCACGAACTGCGCACGCCGCTCACGTCCATTCGCGCGCTGACCGAGCTGATGCGCGACGATCCCGACATGCCGACCACCCAGCGGCAGCAGTTTGTGGACATCATCGTCACCGAAACCGAACGCCTGACGCGGTTGGTCAACCAGGTCCTCGACATGGCGAAGATCGAGGCCGGGCATGCCGAGTGGCACAACGCTGAAGTGGACCTGCGCGAGCTGGTCCAACAGGCGGTGGCCACCACGGCCGAGGTATTCCGCGAGCGGCAGTGCGCGGTGGACCTGCAGTTGCCGGAAAAGGTCCAGCCGTTGCGGGCCGATCCCGACCGGCTGATGCAGGTGCTGCTGAACCTGCTGTCCAACGCGGTAAAGTTTGTACCGGTGTCGCGAGGGCGCGTGACGATTCAGCTGCAGAGCGACGCCACCGGCCTGACACTGCGAATGCAGGACAACGGCCCTGGCGTGCCGCTGGCGCAGCAAAGCCTGATTTTCGACCGGTTCCGTCAAGGCGGGGATGCGCTGAACCGGCCCGCAGGCACGGGCCTGGGGCTGCCCATCAGCCGCCAGATCATCGAACATTTTGGAGGGCGCCTGTGGCTGGATGTCAATGCCACGCCCGGTGCCTGTTTTGTTTTTCACCTGCCCTGGACGCCCCCGGTTGCCGACCCGGCAGGGCGCAGACACGGAGACACCGCATGACCCACAAAATCCTGGTGGCCGATGACGAGCCCAACATCGTCATTTCGCTGGAGTACCTGATGAAACGCGAGGGCTACACCGTGGTGGTGGCACGCGATGGACAGGAGGCGCTGGACATGCTGGCACGCGAAAAGCCCGACCTCGTGTTGCTGGACGTCATGATGCCGCACAAGTCCGGCTTCGAGGTCTGCCAGGCGGTGCGCGCCAGCGAGACGCTGCGCAACACAAAAATCCTCATGCTCACCGCCAAGGGGCGTGATACCGACATTGCCAAGGGGCTGGCGCTGGGCGCGGACGCCTACATGACCAAACCATTTTCCACGCGCGAGCTGGTGCAAAAGGTCGCCGAGATGCTGGGGCCGAAACCATGAGGCTGGACCGCCGACTGCTGCTGGCCATTGGCGCGGCCGGTCTGGCCACCGCAACATGGATCGTGTTGACGGTGTTGCTGGTGGGCTCCACGCTGGAGCCGGCCCAGCGCGATGCGCTGACGGAAGTTCTCGGCCCCCGCGCGGCGCTGCTGGGGG
>JBGSNW010000133.1:0-32152 GCA_041739435.1 Burkholderiaceae bacterium | reverse complement strand
GGCAGCGGGAATGGCGTCGAACGCGGCCTTGAAGTCGGCCTGCGTCAGCTCCAGCGCGGCCATCGACGGGGCAGACAGGCCGGCGAACCGTGCGGTGTAGTCGAGCACCGCCGCATCGCCGCGCTGCTGCACGTCGGCCAGGATGTCGGCCACGCGCTGCTCGATGGCCGCATCGGTGTCGGCCGACCAGTGCAGCCGGGCCTTGAAATCGGCCTCGAATGTGGCGGAAGCCGTTGTCAGACGGACCGGGCTTGCTATCGATTTCATGAGTATCCCGGGTCAGGACTTGCCGATCGCACCGGCAAACGCGTCGAGGATGGCACGGATCGGCGCCTGCTTGAGCTTGAGCGCGGCCTGGTTGACCACCAGGCGTGAGCTGATGTCCATGATGCGCTCGACCTCGACCAGGTGGTTGGCCTTGAGCGTGCTGCCGGTGGACACGAGGTCGACAATGGCGTCGGCCAGGCCGGTCAGCGGGGCCAGTTCCATGCTGCCGTAGAGCTTGATCAGGTCCACGTGCACGCCCTTGGTGGCAAAAAATTCGCGCGCGATCGCCACGAACTTGGTCGCCACCTTCAGCCGCGAGCCTTGCCGGACGGCCGAGGCGTAGTCGAAATCAGCGCGCACCGCCACACTCATGCGGCACTTGGCAATCTGCAGATCGAGCGGTTGGTACAGCCCCTGGCCGCCGTGTTCGATCAGCGTGTCCAGGCCCGTGACGCCCAGGTCGGCGCCGCCGTATTGCACATAGGTGGGCACGTCGGTGGCGCGCACCAGCACCACCTGCACATCGGCGCGGCTGGTGGGCAATAGGAGCTTGCGGGATTTTTCCGGGTCTTCCAGCACCTCGATACCGGCCGCGCGCAGCAGCGGCAGGGTTTCGTCAAAGATGCGGCCTTTGGAGAGGGCGAGTGTGATCATGATTTCACCCGTTCGATGTCGGCGCCGATGCCACGCAGCTTGGTTTCCATCTGGTCGTAGCCTCGGTCGAGATGGTAGATGCGGTCCACCACGGTTTCGCCCTCGGCCACCAGCCCCGCGATCACCAGGCTGGCCGAAGCGCGCAGGTCGGTGGCCATGACGGTGGCGCCAGAGAGCTTTTCCACGCCTTCGATCACCGACACCTTGCCGTCGATCTGGATGTGCGCGCCCAGGCGCACCAGTTCGTTCACGTGCATGAAGCGGTTTTCGAAAATCGTCTCGGTCACTTTCGAGGTGCCCTGCGAGATGCAGTTGAGCGCCATGAACTGCGCCTGCATGTCGGTCGGGAAGCCCGGATATTCGGTGGTGCGAAAACTCTGCGCCCTGAGGCGCCCCGCCGCGCGGACACGGATGAAGTTGCCTTCGGCGTTGCGGCCTGCCTCCACCGTCGCGCCAGCGTCACGCAGCTTTTCGATCACGGCGTCCAGGTGGTCGGCTCGCGCATGCCGCAGCACCACATCGCCGCCCGTGGCCGTCACCGCGCACAGGAAGGTGCCCGCTTCGATGCGGTCGGCCACCACCGGGTGGGTGCAGCCGTGCAGCCGCTCGACGCCCTGGATGCGGATCTTGCTGGCGCCGTGGCCTTCAATCTTCGCGCCCATCCTGATGAGCATTTCGGCCAGATCGGCAATTTCAGGCTCTTGCGCGGCGTTTTCCAGAACGGTCTCGCCCTCGGCCAGCGTGGCCGCCATCAGGAAGTTCTCTGTTCCCGTCACCGTCACCATGTCGGTGGCGATGCGCGCGCCCTTCAGGCGCGTGCGGCCTGCGGGCAAGCTGGCCACCATGTAGCCGTGCGCGACCTCGATCGTCGCCCCCATGGCTTGCAGCCCCTTGATGTGCTGGTCCACCGGCCGCGAACCGATGGCACAACCGCCGGGCAGGGAAACTTTTGCCCGCCCGAAACGGGCCAGCAGCGGGCCCAGCGCGAGCACCGAGGCGCGCATGGTCTTGACCAGTTCGTACGGCGCCTCGGGGTGGATGGGGTTCGCAGCCACGAACGACATGCCCCCCCGCTCGCCATGGGTCTCGGTCTGGACGCCCATGTTGCCCAGCAGCTTGCGCATCGTGGCCACGTCCTGAAGGCGCGGCACGTTGAGCAGGTGCACCGGCTCGTCGGTCAGCAGGGTGGCGCACATCTCGGGCAGGGCCGCGTTCTTGGCCCCGGAGATCTGGACCTCGCCATGCAACTTCGGGCCGCCGCGAATCAGTAGTTTGTCCATGAGATGTCGGTCAGTGGGGCGTTGCCGCCCATTCGGACGGAGTGTAGGTTTTCATGGACAGGGCATGCACTTCATCGGTGCGGATTTTCGCACCCACCGTGGCGTACACGCGCTGGTGCCGCTGGATCAGGCGTTTGCCCTCGAACTCCGGCGAGACGATGGTGGCAAACCAGTGACGGCCATCGCCTTCGACTGCGAGGTGATCGCAAGGGAGGCCGATTGCGATGATGGCGTGGAGTTCGTCAGACGTCATGTGAAAGGTTTCCTGGTTCAGCCGCGGACCTTGTAGCCGGTGCGCAGCAGGTGAATGGCAATGGTGCTGACCACCAGCAGCGCCCCCCCCACGACGGAGAAGCTCAGCCAGGGGGACACGTCGCTGACGCCAAAAAAGCCGAAGCGAAAGCCGTCGATCATGTAGAAAAACGGGTTGAAGTGGCTCACCGTCTGCCAGAACGGCGGCAGCGAATGGATGGAATAGAACACGCCGGACAGGAAGGTCATGGGCATGACGACGAAGTTCTGGAAGGCAGCCAGTTGATCGAACTTTTCCGCCCACAGCCCGGCAATCAGCCCGAGGGCACCCAAGAGGCCCGCTCCCATGACGGCAAACGTCAGGATCCACCATGGCGCTTCAAAACTGAGGTGCGTGAAAAACGCCGCCACTCCGCATACGCCCAGCCCGACCACCAACCCACGGATGACGGACGCGCCCACATAAGCCACAAACCAGTTCATGTAGGACAGCGGCGTGAGCAGCAAAAAAACGATATTGCCCATGACCTTGCTCATGATCAGCGACGACGAGCTGTTGGCAAACGCGTTTTGCAGCAAACTCATCATCGCCAGCCCGGGCACCAGAAACGCGGTGTAGCTGACGGCGTCGTACACCTTGACGTGGGACTCCAGCGCATGGCCAAAGATCAACAGGTACAGCATGGCCGTGAGCACAGGGCCGGCCACGGTCTGGAACGCGACCTTCCAGAAGCGCAGAACTTCCTTGTACAACAACGTTTGCCAGCCGTTCATGCGCAAACCCCCACGCCTTCGGACGACGAGGCTGGGGATTGCCCGCCGCGATGCATCACTTCCAGAAAGACGTCTTCCAGATCGGCCTTGCGAATCTCGATGTCTTCGGCGTGCAACCCGGCTTCACGCACTGCGGTCAGGTACTGCTCGATCTCCAGCGCGTTGTGGGCCGGAAACTGGACAATTCGACCTGTAATTCGTGCTTTGCCCGCAAGAACAGGTGGCAATACGCTATCAATTTTGAATCTCAACACCTTGCTGGAGGCCGACTCGAGCAACACGCTGGTACGCTCCAGAGCCACCACGCGCCCCTGCTTGAGCATCGCGATGCGACCGCACAGCGCCTCGGCCTCTTCAAGGTAATGCGTGGTCAACAGGACGGTATGACCTTCCTTGTTGAGCCTGGCGATAAATTGCCACAGCGCCTGTCGCAACTCCACGTCAACCCCCGCTGTTGGCTCGTCCAGAACGATCACCGGTGGCTTGTGCACCAGCGCCTGCGCCACCAGCACACGGCGCTTCATGCCCCCCGAGAGCTGGCGCATATTGGCTTTGGCTTTATCGGCGAGGCCGAGACTCTCCAGCAGCTCGTCGATCCAGGCGTCGTTGTTGCGCACACCAAAATAGCCCGACTGGATGCGCAAGGCCTCCCGCACACTGAAAAACGGATCAAAAACCAGCTCCTGGGGCACCACGCCCAGCTGCCGACGGGCCTGGGCATAGCTGGACTGCACATCAAAACCACGCACCGACACGCGACCCGACGTCGGGCGGGAAAGGCCGGCAAGGATGCTGATCAGGGTGGTCTTGCCAGCGCCATTGGGGCCGAGCAAGCCGAAGAACTCACCCTCGGCGATGTCCAGACTGACGTCGTCCAGCGCCTTCAAGGCCCGGTGATCCGCGCTGCGAGGGAGACTGTAGGTCTTGGAGACGGACTGGAACGAAATCGCGGGCGTGGTCATGAGAGCCCATGATTTTAAGCTTTTGGCACACGCCCCCGGACGTTCGAGGCTATTGCGCCCCGGGACATGCAATACGCGCGACGGTGTGCTGTCAGCGCGTCGCGTCGAGCAATTCGGCGACGCCGTAAAGTGCGGCCAGTTCACGCAGGCGCACGGGCACACCCCGCACGCGGAAACCCCTGCCTGCGGCCAGCGCTTCGCGTCGACATTCGAGCAAAACAGCAATTGCCGCAGAATCAAAAACTTTCAACGCGCTCGCGTCCGCCACGACATCCCCCTCGTGGACCTGAGACACAGCCTGACGCAGCAGCCGCATGCTGGCACTGGCCTGATGCTGCGTCAATTCCGCCGGCAGAACGAGCATCAGACCTTGACCTCAGGAGGAATTCGAACCACGAAAATCAACCCCTTCCAGCGTTGGCCTTGTTGCGCTCGGCGAGTTTCCCGATCAGACCATCAACGCCACCCGCATTGATCTCCTGGGCGAACTGGCTCCGGTAGGTTTCGACCAGCCAGACACCCAACACATTGAGGTTGTAGATCTTCCAACCCGCGCCTTCACCGGGAGTTTTCTCCAGGCGATAGTCCAGTTGAATAGGATCGCCACTGCCACGCACTTCAGACCGGATCAGCAATTCGGCATCTTCCTTGCTGCCACGCAGAGGCTTGACAGAAACCGTCTGGTCACTCACTTGGGACAACGCACCCGAATAGGTACGCACCAGGAGAATTTTGAATTCGTCCTGAAGACGCTTTTGCTGCTCGGGTGTCGCCTGACGCCAGCCAGGCCCCACAGCCGCTGCCGTCATGCGCTGAAAATTCACATACGGCATGATCCTGCTGTCCACCAGGGCAACGATTTTGGGAATGTTGCCGGCACGCATGTCCTTGTCGGCCTTGATTGCGTCAAGTACATCAGACGACAGCCGTTTGATGAGTACCTCAGGCGCTTCATCCGCCGCTTGCGCGGAAGTGATCACAAAAACACCGAGCGCCATGGCGGCGAACGTGGTGAGGAGCCATTGACTCCAAGAGCGACGTTTCATGATGAAAATTCCTGTGGCGGGGAATCCCGCAGTTTCAAATGGTTATGACAAAAAAAAGGATGGCTCAGTTCCGCAGTCAGGCCCCAATTTTGCATTGTGTGACACTGCACCACACAAACGCAGCACGCCCTTCAGGGTTTGGAGGCGGGCTGCGACGCTGCAGGCTCGTCGTCTGGAGGTGGATCGCCGTCATACACCATCGAACGGCGCGCCTGCAAGTAGACGTCGCGCTGGAAACTGTACTTGTCCAGTGCCGCCTCGGACAGCAGATTTCCGGCGCGCAGCAGGCTGGCCCGGGTGTCGACCAGACGAAGCCCTGTCAGACCGTAACGCACGGCGTCGTTGTTGACGTAGGAAACCGCATTGCCAATGCCGATATCAGCGGGCAACGCCACGGTATCCCGTATCGTTGAAGAACCGAGGATCGGCAACACCAGGTACGGACCGGATGGCACTCCCCAATACCCCAGCGTCTGCCCAAAATCTTCCCGATGACGCTCAATGTTCAGTGGCGTAGCAAAATCAAGCAGTCCGCCCAGACCCAACATGGTGTTGGTGATGACCCGCGCCAGACTATCGCCCGCAGCCTCTCCTTTGAGTTGCAGTACGTTGTTCACGAACGACCACACATCCCCAAGATTGTTGAAAAAGTTGCTGACTCCCTTGCGCACCAGCTCCGGGGTGACGTTGACATACCCGGTCGCCACGGGTTTGAGAACAGCGTTGTCCACCACGTCATTGAACCGGGTAACACCTCGGTTGAATGGCTCCAGCGGATCTTTCGGGTTGGCGTTGGGCCCGGTGGCGCACCCCGTCAGCAGCACCAGCAAAAAAGTCAGGCAGACACTCGCCCACCGCATGCGATGCCCGCCTGGAATACCAGAACCGCAATCTGTGTTCATTTTTTATCCGCCGCTCCATCTGCCGCTTTGCTGTACAAAAATTGACCAATCAGGTTTTCCAGCACGATGGCGGACTGGGTACTCGACACGGTGTCGCCATCGGCAAGATTTTTCACGTCCGGGCCGGCCTCCACGCCGATATATTGCTCCCCGAGCAAACCACTGGTGAGAATCTTGAGTGAGCTGTCTTTGGGAAACTTGAAACGGGTCTGCAAATCTAGGGTCACGCGCGCCTGAAACGACTTGTCGTCGAATGTAATTTCAGTCACGCGCCCCACCACGACACCCGAACTCTTGACCGCCGCTTTGGGCTTGAGCCCCCCAATATTGTCGAATTTTGCGGTCACACGGTAGGTTTTCTGAAAATTCAATGACAAAAGATTGGCCGACTGAAGTGCCAGGAAAAGAATGGCTGCACCCCCTATCAGCACAAACAAGCCTACCCACACATCATTTCTGGAGCGCTGCATCGCCCTCTCCTTCTTTGGCCCACGACAGGCCCCTGTGAGTTGGTATGAACACCGGTACCTCCGTAAAGTTTCAAATACTGAACATCAAGGCCGTGAGGATGAAGTCCAGCCCAAGCACCGCAAGGGAGGCCACCACGACCGTGCGAGTTGTCGCCCGAGACACCCCTTCAGGCGTGGGTTGCGCTTCAAACCCCTGGAGCAAGGCCACGAACGTCACCGTCAGTCCGAAAACAACGCTTTTGACAACCCCGTTGCCCACGTCGCGCCAGACATCCACACCGTCCTGCATCTGACTCCAGAACGAGCCCGAATCAATTCCGATCATCAAAACACCCACAGCCCAGCCGCCGATGATTCCGACCGCACTGAACGCGGCAGCCAGCAGCGGCATGGTAACAACCCCCGCCCAGAAACGTGGGGCGAGAATGCGTCGCACCGGGTCGACCGCCATCATCTCCATGGCGCTGAGTTGTTCACCCGCTTTCATCAGGCCAATTTCGGCGGTCAGTGACGTCCCGGCGCGACCGGCAAACAGAAGCGCTGAAACCACGGGCCCCAGCTCGCGGACAAGACTCAACGCCACGAGCAGCCCCAAGGCTTCCGAGGATCCGTAGCGTTGCAGGGTGTAATACCCCTGCAGCGCCAGCACAAAGCCCACGAATAAACCGGAAACGGCGATGATCGACAACGAATAGTTGCCTAAAAAGTGTATTTGATCGCGGATCAGGCCAAAACGCCGGAAACTCACGGCAAACAGGGACACCAACCGTGCGAACAGGCGGGCGCTACGGCCCAGTTCGGTCAGCTTGAACCGAATGGCGAAGCCCACATCCGCAGGTTTGTACCAGCTCATCGCGTCGCCCCCCCACGAACCATCGAACGACCGAAGTCTTCCTCGACCGACGCGCCGGGATAGTGAAACCGAACCGGGCCATCCGGCAAGGCATTCACAAATTGATGAATCAGCGGATCGACGCTGTGCCGGACCTCTTCGGGTGTGCCCTGCGCGGCAATCCGGCCGTTTGCAAGAATGATGACGTGGTCTGCAATACTGAAGGTCTCGTCCAGGTCGTGAGACACCACGATGCTGGTGAGACCCAGTGCATCGTTGAGCTGGCGTATCAGTCGCGCTGCGGTGCCCAGGGAAATCGGATCCAGGCCGGCAAACGGTTCGTCGTACATGACCAATTCAGGGTCCAGCGCTATGGCGCGGGCCAGGGCCACGCGTCGGGCCATCCCTCCAGACACTTCGCGCGGCATGAGGTCGCGCGCGCCACGCAACCCTACAGCATTGAGTTTCATCAAAACAATGTCGCGAATCAGGGATTCATCGAGATCAGTTTGTTCGCGCAAGGGGAAAGCAACATTGTCAAAAACGCTGAGATCGGTGAACAACGCACCCATCTGAAACAACATGCCCATGCGCCGGCGCGCCGCATACCAGCCCGCAGCGTCCTGCCCGCTGACTTTCGCTCCGCGAAACCAGACTTCTCCGCTTTCGGGATGAACCTGACCCCCGATCAGCTTGAGAACGGTGGTCTTGCCACCACCGGACGCACCCATGAGCGCAGTGACCTTGCCGCAAGGCACGGCCAGCGAGATATCGTCCAGAATCCGACGCTCCCCATAACCAAAGCTGAGGTTGCGCAACTCGACAACGGACGAATGAGGTTCGGTATCCATGAAAAACAGAAAAGCCGGAGCATGTCCGGCCATCCGATGATACGTGAAAACCTATATGAGGCCGCGCCGTCAACGGGGCAGGTTGCTGTGCCCCATGAGAAACTCATCCACCGCGCGAGCTGCCTGCCGACCTTCGCGAATCGCCCAGACCACCAGGGACTGCCCCCGCCGCATGTCCCCCGCCACGAAGACTTTGGGTGTCCGTGTTGCATACCCTCCGCAAAAGTCAGTGCTTGCTTTCGCATTGCCGCGCATATCCGTTTCGACGTTGAAGCCCTGCAGAACGGAGCTGACCGGCGCCACAAAGCCCATCGCCAGCAGAACCAGGTCGGCCTTGACGACCTGCTCGCTGCCCACGATCTCGACCATCTTGCCATCCTTCCATTCGACACGCACCGTTTTCAAGCCGGTCACCCGGCCTTGCTCGCCCAGGAATTCCTTGGTTGAAATGGCAAATTCGCGCTCGCACCCCTCGTCGTGACTTGAACTGGTGCGCAGCTTGATGGGCCAGTAAGGCCAGACCAGAGGCTTGTTTTCATGAACCGGCGGTTGAGGCAGCAATTCAAACTGGGTCACGCTGGCGGCGCCGTGGCGGTTGCTGGTGCCCACACAGTCGGAGCCCGTGTCCCCCCCGCCGATCACGACCACATGCTTGCCGTCGGCACGCAACTGCCCTTTGACCTTGTCACCGGCATTGACTTTATTCTGTTGAGGCAGGAACTCCATGGCGAAGTGGATTCCCTCGAGCTCACGCCCCGGTACAGGCAAATCGCGTGACTGCTCCGCTCCACCTGTCAAAAGGACAGCGTCAAATTCGTTTTGTAGTTGCTCCGGCGTGACGGTCTCCTTGGACCAATTGATCACTCTGCTCGCCTTCGGCAGTTTGCCCACCATCACGCCGGGTCGGAACTCAACACCTTCGGCCTTCATCTGTGCTATGCGGCGGTCAATGTGCGATTTTTCCATTTTGAAGTCCGGAATACCGTAGCGCAACAGCCCTCCAATACGGTCATTTTTTTCGAACAGCGTGACCGCGTGGCCCACACGTGCCAGTTGTTGCGCAGCGGCCATGCCGGCCGGCCCCGAACCCACGATAGCCACCGTCTTTCCCGTCTTGTGTTTGGGCACCTGCGGCGTCACCCATCCCTCTGCCCATGCACGGTCAATGATGGCGTGCTCGATCGACTTGATGCCAACCGCTTCGTCATTCACGTTCAGAGTGCACGCCGCCTCGCACGGCGCCGGACAGATGCGGCCGGTAAATTCCGGGAAGTTGTTGGTGCTGTGCAGCACTGCGGCCGCGTTCTTCCAGTCCCCCTGGTACACCAGATCGTTAAAGTCAGGAATGATGTTGTTGATCGGACACCCGTTGTTGCAGAACGGCGTCCCGCAGTCCATGCAGCGAGCACTCTGGACTTTGGCCTGACGGTCGTCCAGCCCGATGACAAACTCGTTGTAGTGCCTGACGCGCTCGTCCACAGGTTTGTAGCCCTCTTCCAGGCGCTCGTATTCCATGAAGCCGGTGATTTTTCCCATGTCCAATCCTGATTTGTGTTTTGCTGAACGGTCAGGCTGCGGCAACCGAATCGGTCTTCACGGCAACTTTCCCGTTATGGCCCACGTTGGCCGCAACGGCCTCTTGCTGGTGCATCTCTGCCAGCGCCCGCTTATATTCATTCGGGAACACCTTGACAAATTTGCCCAGCGCCTGCGTCCAGTGATCCAGCAATTCGCGCGCTCGCTTGCTGCCGGTCCACCGGTTGTGGCCTTCCAGCAATTTGCGCAACAAAACTTCATCCGGCAGATCCCGGTGAAGCCGGGTGTTGAGACTGGTGGCCTTTTGCTCGGCAAAGGGCAATACCCGCTCCATGGACACCATGGCAGTGTTGCAGCGTGATGCAAACTGACCATCTTCGTCGTACACGTAAGCAATGCCGCCGCTCATGCCCGCGGCAAAATTACGGCCCGTTTTCCCCAGCACGACAACTGTGCCACCCGTCATGTACTCGCATCCATGATCTCCCGTTCCTTCGACCACCGCGGTCGCACCGGACAGGCGCACCGCGAAACGCTCGCCGGCCACACCACTGAAGAACGCTTCACCGGTGGTGGCTCCGTACAAAGCGGTGTTGCCGATAATGATGTTGCGCGTGGCTTCACCGCGGAAATCGATACTGGGTCGCACCACCACGCGCCCACCAGACAACCCTTTGCCGGTGTAGTCATTGGCGTCACCGATCAGGTACAGCGTGATGCCTTTGGCAAGGAACGCTCCGAACGACTGTCCCCCAGTCCCTTCAAGCTGAATGCGAATGGAATCGTCAGGGAGGCCTTGCGGATGGACCTTTGTCAGGGCTCCCGAGAGCATCGCCCCGACTGAACGGTGGACGTTGCGCGCAACCTCCATGAATTGAACCTTCTCGCCATTTTCGAATGCCGGCCGCGACTTCTCGATCAGCACGCGATCGAGGGTCTTCTGCAACCCATGGTCCTGTTCCTCCATATGGAACCGAGGCACACCCGCTGGCACTTCGGGCTGGGCGAACAGGCGCGCGAAATCAAGGCCTTGTGCTTTCCAGTGGGCGAGGCCTTTTCGCGTATCGAGTAGATCGACACGGCCGATCAGGTCATCAAATCGACGAACACCCAATTGCGCCATGATCTGGCGCACCTCCTCGGCAATGAAGAAGAAGTAATTGACCACATGCTCGGGGCGACCCTGAAACTTCTTGCGCAGCGCCGGGTCCTGCGTGGCCACGCCCACAGGGCAGGTGTTCAGATGGCATTTGCGCATCATGATGCAGCCTTCGACCACCAGCGGTGCCGTGGCGAAGCCAAACTCGTCGGCCCCCAGCAGCGCGCCGATGACCACATCGCGCCCGGTTTTCATCTGTCCGTCAGCCTGCACCCGAATACGGCTGCGCAGACGGTTGAGCACCAGTGTCTGCTGCGTTTCAGCCAAGCCGATTTCCCAGGGACTGCCCGCGTGCTTGATGGACGACCACGGTGACGCGCCGGTGCCGCCATCGTGGCCGGCGATCACCACGTGATCACTCTTGCATTTGGCAACACCCGCGGCAATGGTGCCAACACCCACTTCCGACACCAGCTTCACGCTGATGCTGGAATGAGGCGAAACGTTCTTCAGGTCGTGAATCAGTTGCGCCAGGTCTTCGATGGAATAAATATCGTGGTGCGGCGGCGGTGAAATCAAGCCGACCCCCGGCACCGAATGCCGCAAAAACCCGATGTATTTGCTGACCTTTCCACCGGGCAGTTGCCCGCCTTCACCTGGCTTGGCACCCTGCGCCATCTTGATCTGAATCTGGTCGGCGGACGAAAGATATTCCGCCGTCACGCCAAAACGACCCGACGCAACCTGCTTGATCTTGCTGCGCAGCGAGTCCCCCGCATTCAACGCGTAATCGGACTCGATCACGTCCGCGCCAACAATGTCGCCGAGTGTCTGCCCCTGCTGGATCGGGATGCCTTTGAGTTCCTGCCGGTAGCGGGCCGGGTCTTCCCCGCCTTCTCCCGTGTTGCTCTTTCCACCAATGCGATTCATGGCAATGGCCAGCGTGGCATGCGCCTCGGTGCTGATGGAGCCGAGCGACATCGCCCCTGTGGCAAAGCGTTTGACAATTTCCTTGGCCGACTCAACCTCCTCAACGGGGATGGCTTTGGACGGGTCAATCCTGAATTCAAACAACCCACGCAACGTCATGTGCCGACGGCTCTGATCGTTGATGAGTTGTGCATACTCCTTGTACGTGTTCCAGCTATTGGTCCGCGTGCTGTGCTGCAGCTTGGCGATCGCGTCCGGCGTCCACATGTGCTCCTCGCCGCGCGCCCGCCAGGCGTATTCACCGCCAGCGTCAAGCATCGACGCGAGAACCGGATCGTCGCTGAATGCGGCCTTGTGCATACGGATGGCCTCTTCAGCGATCTCGAATACACCGATGCCTTCGACCCGGCTGGCCGTCCCGGTGAAATACTTGGAAATGGTGTCGCTGTTGAGTCCAATGCATTCAAAAAGCTGCGCCCCACAGTAGCTCATGTAGGTGCTCACGCCCATCTTGGACATGATCTTGGACAGTCCCTTGCCAATGGCCTTGATGTAGTTGTAGACCGCTTTTTCCGCTGACAAATCCCCGGGCATCTCCTTGTGGATGGAGACCAGCGTCTCCATGGCCAGATAGGGATGCACCGCCTCAGCGCCATAACCCGCCAGTACAGCAAAGTGGTGAACCTCCCGCGCGGTCCCGGTTTCCACCACGAGGCCCGCGGTCGTGCGCAAACCTTCGCGCACCAGATGCTGGTGCACGGCGGACAACGCCAGCAGTGCGGGAATGGCCACCTGCGTCGGCCCGATGCCACGATCACTGATGATCAGGATGTTCTTGCCCCCATGGATGGCGTCCACGGCCTCCGCACACAGGGATGCCAGCTTGGCTTCGACACCCTCTCGCCCCCACGACAACGGATAGGTGATGTCCAGGGTGTAGCTCTTGAACTTGGCCTGCGTGTGCGCCTCGATGTTGCGCAGCTTGACCATGTCCGAAAAATCGAGGATGGGCTGGCTCACCTCGAGCCGCATCGGTGGATTGACCTGATTGATGTCCAGAAGATTGGGTTTCGGGCCAATAAAAGACACCAGCGACATCACGATCGCCTCTCGAATCGGGTCGATTGGCGGATTGGTCACCTGCGCGAACAACTGCTTGAAATAGTTGTACAGCGGCTTGTTCTTGTCCGACAGCACGGCCAACGGACTGTCGTTGCCCATGGAGCCGATCCCCTCTTCACCGAATTGCGCCATCGGGCTCATCAGGAATTTGATGTCCTCCTGTGTGTATCCAAAAGTCTGCTGCCGGTCCAGCAAATTTGCGGCACTGGACAGAGACGATGCAGATTTTTCGCCCCCCAGGTCGTCCAGCCGGATACGCAGATTCTCGATCCACTGCTTGTACGGCTTGCTGTTGGCAAGATTTGACTTGAGTTCCTCGTCGTCGATCATTCGCCCCTGCTCCAGGTCGATCAGGAACATTTTCCCCGGTTGCAGACGCCATTTGCGAACGATCTTGTTCTCGGGCACCGGCAATACGCCGGACTCCGACGCCATGATGACCAGATCATCGTCAGTGACGCAATATCGCGATGGGCGCAGACCGTTCCGGTCCAGCGTGGCCCCAATCTGTCGGCCATCGGTGAACACGATGGAGGCTGGACCGTCCCAGGGCTCCAGCATGGCAGCGTGATATTCGTAGAATGCGCGGCGGCGCTCGTCCATGGTGGTGTGCTGCTCCCAAGGTTCGGGGATCATCGTCATCACGGCCTGACTGATCGGATAGCCCGCCATGGTGAGCAGCTCCAGGCAGTTGTCAAAGGTGGCTGTGTCGGACTGACCCGCGAAACTGATCGGATACAGTTTTTGAAGATCCGCCCCCAGCACCGGCGACGACATCACGCCTTCGCGCGCCTTCATCCAGTTGTAATTGCCCTTGACTGTGTTGATCTCTCCGTTGTGGGCGACATAGCGGTATGGGTGTGCCAGTGGCCATTCGGGGAAGGTGTTGGTCGAAAAGCGCTGGTGGACCAGGCCCAACGCGGAGACGCAGCGCGCATCGGACAGATCACGAAAATATTCACCCACCTGATTGGCCAGCAGCAAACCCTTGTAAACCACCGTGCGGCTGGACATGCTCGGCACGTAATACTCTTTGCTGTGCTTGAGCTTGAGTCCCTGAATGGCAGCGCTGGCGGTCTTGCGGATGACATACAGCTTGCGTTCAAGCGCGTCCTGAACGATCACGTCGTTGCCACGACCAATGAACACCTGGCGCAGTACCGGCTCTTTTTCGCGCACGGTGGGCGACATGGGCATCTCGCCATTGACCGGCACATCCCGCCAGCCCAGCAACACCTGGCCTTCGGCCTTGATGGCCCGCTCCATCTCCTGCTCGCATGCCTCACGCGAGGCGTGCTCCTTGGGCAGGAAGATCATCCCCACGCCATATTCACCTGGCGGTGGCAGCACAACACCCTGCCGGGCCATTTCCTCTCGGTACAAGACATCCGGCAGCTGAATCAGGATGCCCGCACCATCACCCATCAGTTTGTCAGCGCCCACTGCACCCCGATGGTCCAGGTTTTCAAGAATCTTCAAGCCCTGCTGGACGATCGCGTGACTCTTTTCGCCCTTGATATGCGCCACGAAACCCACCCCGCAGGCGTCATGTTCGTTGGCGGGGTCGTAAAGACCATGTTGTTGGAGATGAATTTGTTCGGCTGCCGTCGACATGGCGCACTCCTGATTTTCACAAAGACTCGAAGCATAGTGCACTGCAACAACAATGCCAAGAAAATTAAATGGGGTCAGATTCCAATTTATTGAACAAGTCAACAATTTTATTTAAATTGGGGACATATCAAATTGAGCTGCAAGCGAGCCACTATTTGCCGCTCTTGGCAGCTTCTCATTCCTTTTCCCTGACCTTCGAGGGGCGTCCGACCCGCAGCTTTGCAACCCGTCGCCCCGTCTTGTCTTGCAAATTGCCAACAAAACCCGGGGCGCCCAGGGCCCAACCATGCAACGTGGACTCCTTCAGATCGGTTTGCTGATCTGCGCTCAGACCCGCCTGCACCAAATCGGCATAGGCCGCTTCGCGCGCAAACGGCGTGTTGCCCAGTGTCCAGTAGATGTCATGCGGAGTAAGAAATTTGTCGTTGCGCAATCCCGCGAAATGGCCAAAACTTGACCATCGGTAATCGCGCGCCTGCACCACCAGCCCCGCGCGCACAGGATTGAGGTCGATATAAACCATGCAAGCCAGCAGATAGCGCTCGGCCTCGATCAACGTGGAACGGTATCGTCCCTCCCAAAGCGTTCCGCTACGCCGCTGCCGATCGTTGAAATAGCGCACGTACCGGCGCCCGACAGCCTGCATCATCAAAGGCAGGCCTTCTTTGGTCTCGGGGGTGGCCAGGATGTGGAAATGATTGTCCATCAACACATACGCATGGATTCGCACTCGATTTCTGGTCGCGTTCTCCGCCAGCAGGGCAAGAAAAAACTCGTGATCCAGGGCGTCCAGAAAAATCAATTGCCGGTTGTTGCCACGCTGTATGACGTGATGCGGATATCCCGGGACAGTCAGGCGAGGAAGGCGGGCCATGGGTAATCTGAAGCCGTCGACAACGAACCGTTGAGTGCAGTGTGCAATATCTCGCGAATCTCGGCTGGGCGCGTTTGTTTCATGTTACCCGGGCGTCATCGTCGCTCAGCACAAAGCGCGTTTGCGCCAGAGATTCGAGACCAAATTCGGCCAAAACCGCACGCAACCGTTCCGAGGCGCTGCGTTTTTTTTGCCCGGTCCAGGTGGCGATGATGAGTTCGTTCTTCAGGCTGTGCTCCCACCCCACCAGTTCGGTGACCGTCACGTGATAGCCGCTCGCCTCCAGATACAGGCAGCGCAGCACGTTGGTGAGTTGACTGCCCAATTCACGGGTATGCAGCGGATGCCGCCACAGCTCGGCCAGTGGTGTTCGCGCCAGGTTGAGCGCCTTGTCCTGACGCAGGCAGGCGGCAATTTCCGCCTGGCAGCAAGGCACCAATACCATGGCCCGGGCACGCTTTTGCAACCCGAATGCAATGGCGTCGTCGGTGGCCGTGTCGCAAGCGTGCAATGCGGTCACCACGTCGATCTGACCCGGCAGATCGTCCGACGCCGCGGACTCGGCCACGGTCAGGTTGAGAAAACGCATCCGTTCGAAGCCCAGGCGATCCGCCAGCGCGCGCGACCGCTCCACCAGTTCGGCGCGGGTCTCGATCCCATAGATGAAGCCGGAATCCAGACGCTTGAAAAACAGGTCATACACGATGAAGCCCAGGTATGACTTGCCCGCGCCATGGTCGGCCAACGTGACACCCGCTGACGCCGCATCCTCCCCACGACGGGTGCCTGCGGGGCGCGACGGCAGCGCGTGCAGCAACTTCTCAATGAATTGATACAGGTGATAGACCTGTTTGAGTTTGCGTCGGGAATCCTGATTCAGCTTGCCATCGCGCGTGAGAATGTGCAGTTCCTTGAGCAATTCGATCGATTGCCCCGGTCGAATTTCGGGCGCCGTGGTTTCGATCAAGCTCCCCTCCGGTTGAGCCCGTGCCCGGTCGCCCACCACCCCATGGCGGGCACTCGCCCCGGATCGGCGCGTCATGCCGTACTCCCGGGCAATTCATGACGCGAAGCACCAGGGCCCAGGTCCAGCGCGTTCCAGCCTGCGTGGCCCAGTCGTTGTAAGGTGGTCATATTGGCTTCAAAAATTGCTTCGGCATTCGCAAAGGCAGCGACAGCCCGATCGATGCTGGCTTCGCGCAGCAGATGCAGCGTGGGGTACGGCGCGCGGTTGGTGAAGTTGGTGATGTCATCGGGCGTGGTGCCCGCGAACTGGTATTGGGGGTGAAAACTGGCAATTTGCAAGGTGCCTTCCAGTTCAAGCGCACTGAGCGCATCGTCGGCCTCCGCCAGAAAATCATTGAAGTCCAGAAAATCGTGCAGGCAATATGGCGCGATCAGCACGGTGGTATCCCGAGCCTGCGGATCGGCAGCGTTCAAGGCCTTGAGTTCGCCGATCAAATCCGGCAGCAAGCTGGCGGCATCCACGGCCGCACTCACCACCAGATGCACTTGCCCTTTGACGTACACCGCCTTGGCAAATGGACACAGATTCAAACCGATCACCGCGCGTTCCAGCCAGCGCCGGGTGTCGTTCAGCACGGTTTCGCGGATGGTTTCGTGATCGGAGCGGCTCATGTGCAGGGGCTTGAGAAAAGACGCGGGTCTTGGCACTCTCATGCGAGCAACCGTCGGCCACTGAGCCGCTCGTGTTCGCGGGCGGCGAACCGGTCGGTCATGCCGGCGATGTAGTCCGCCACCACGCGCGCGCGCGATGCATCGGTACGTGCGGCAAAACCGGCCTGCATCTCGGCGGGGTCCGCCAGATAGAACCCAAAGAGATCCTGCACGACTTTCTGGGCTTGCTGGGTGGTTTGCGTGACCTGCGGATGCCGGTACAAGTTAGTGAGCAGAAAAGCCTTCAAGGACGAAGACTTGTCCCGCATTGCAGCGCTGAAACGAACCATGGGTGCGAGGCGCCTGACTTCTTCGACCGAAGCGGGTTGCGCCGCATCGATCTGTTGTTGCGTCGAATTCATGACGTCATAAACCTGGGCGCTGAGCATGCGCCGGATGGTCTCGAAGAGCACGCGGCGCCCACGCAAGTGCGGGTGTTCGGCCAGCGCCTCGCGGCGGAATTCGTCGAACAGCGGCACTGTTTGCACCTGTTCCATCGTGATGAGGCCGGAGCGCACTCCGTCGTCAATGTCATGTGCGTTGTAGGCAATTTCATCGGCCAGATTACAAAGCTGCGCCTCCAGCGAGGGTTGCGTTCGATCCAGAAAGCGGCGCCCCACACCATCGGGTTCGATCGCGTCCAGGTGCTCGGCGTTGCGGCGTGAGCAGTGCTTGAGAATGCCCTCGCGCGTCTCGAACGTCAGGTTCAAGCCGTCGAAATCCGGATAACGCTCCTCCAGCGCGTCAACCACACGCAGACTCTGAAGGTTGTGCTCAAATCCGCCCCATTCGTCCACATGCGACGCCATGCATTCGTTCAGCGCATCTTGCCCCGCATGCCCGAAAGGGGTGTGCCCCAGATCGTGCGCCAGCGCGATGGCTTCGACCAGATCCTCATTCAACCCCAGTGCCCGTGCGATCGACCGCGCGAGTTGCGCCACTTCGAGCGAATGCGTCAGCCGTGTGCGAAACAGGTCTCCCTCGTGGTTCAGGAAAACCTGCGTCTTGTACACCAGCCGCCGGAATGCCGTGGAGTGGACAATGCGGTCGCGGTCGCGCTGGAATGCCGTGCGGGTCGGCGCATCCGGCTCGGGGTAGCGCCGTCCGCGCGATTGCGCCGCATGGCAGGCAAAAAGCACCAGATTCGCATTTTTTTGAATGAAATTGGCCATTAGCCCCCGCCCAATAACGATATATTGCTATTGTTTTTAATAGATCAGGTACTCAAGCGGCGCAGCGACCGTCAATCACAGCGCGAACCAGGGCGTCTGGCGCCGCGCGCATCGAAGCCCGCCCTGGTTCGTCAATCACGACGAAACGGATTTCACCGCCTTCGGCCTTTTTGTCCACGCCCATCAGTTCCAGATACCGTGCGGTGTTGTCCTGCTCCGCCAATCGGGGCGCAACAACCGGCAAGCCGGCGCGCCGCACCAGCGCGGTGATGCGGTTGACCAAGGTCGCGTCGATCAACCCGAGGTGGCAAGACAGTTCAGCCGCCATCACCATGCCACACCCCACGGCCTCGCCGTGCAGCCACCGGCCATAACCCATGCCGGCCTCGATGGCGTGGCCGAACGTGTGCCCAAAGTTCAGGATCGCGCGGATGCCGCCTTCGCGCTCATCCTGCCCAACCACCCAGGCCTTGATTTCACAACTGCGCTGGACCGCATGCGCCAGAGCCGCTGGCTCACGCCCACGCAAGGCTTCGACATGGGCTTCAATCCAGTCAAAAAAATCCATGTCGGCGATGGGCCCATATTTGATGACTTCGGCCAGACCCGCACTCAGTTCGCGGTCTGGCAGGCTGTCGAGCATTTGCAGGTCGCACACCACGCGCTCGGGCTGGTAGAAGGCGCCAATCATGTTCTTGCCCAGCGGATGGTTGATGGCGGTCTTGCCGCCCACCGACGAATCCACTTGCGCCAATAGCGTGGTCGGCACCTGCACGAACGGCACACCACGCATGTAACTGGCCGCGGCAAAGCCTGTCATGTCCCCCACCACACCGCCGCCCAGCGCGAACAACACGGTCTTGCGGTCGCAGCCATTCCGCAGCAATGCGTCGAAAATGAGATTGAGCGTCTGCCAGGTCTTGTGCGCTTCGCCGTCGGGCAAAACCACGCAATGAATGGTCTTGTAATGAGGTTGAAGTGCCGCCTGCAGCCGCCCGGCGTACAGCGGCCCCACCACGGTGTTGGTCACGATCAGCGCAGCACTGGCCCGGGGCAGACCATCCCATGTCGCCGCATGGTCCAGCAGTCCAGCACCAATGGAGATCGGGTAGCTGCGCGCGCCCAGATCGATCTGGACGGATTGAACGGGAAGAACGGTTTGCATAGCCCCGAGTTTAGGGGCATCGCACGATCACGCCGCGTCAGGGCGTGGTTTGTCCACTGGAAACAGCGCCCACCAGTTCAAGCTGCATCACGATCATGTTCACCAGCGTCGCCACCGACGGGCGTCCGGTCTCGATCACAAAATGAGCAGTTTCCCGGTACAGCGGATCGCGCTCCGCATAAAGATCCCGCAACCGCTGCAGCGGATCGTTCACCTGCAGCAAAGGCCGACTGACGTCGTGGCGCAACCGACGAAAGATCTCATCCGGCGAAGACCGCAGGTAGATGACATGCCCACGCTGATGCAGGTGCTCACGATTGGCTTGCCGCAGCACGCTGCCGCCGCCCGTGGAAAGAACCCCCGGGTGCGTCCGGGTCAGGTCGTCGATGACCTGTTGCTCCAGATCGCGAAATGGCGCTTCGCCTTCGCGGTCAAAGTACTCGCGGATCGAGCAACCCAGTCGCTGCTCGATCACATGGTCTGAATCCACAAACGGAAGCTGAAGCCGCCGGGCAAGCTGCCGCCCGACGGACGATTTGCCTGAGCCAGGGAGGCCGATCAGGGCTAGGCATTGCATGCAAGGCGACGCAACGACTCACAAGGTGTCCGTACAGAGCAAACCCACCCCCCAAGGCGAACGCGCGAATGGTGGCGCAGTCAAAGCCACATCGTCCCCAACAATAAAGGAGGTCCGCTGATTCAGCGATGCAACCCCTTCGGTCGTACTAACCTTGGCCTGGGCAGAAAATCGATATTGCATCCAGATCGCATGACTCTTGAAATAACGAACTTGAAAGAACGCAACTCCATTTCCGTCAGTCGTTGCCTTCGCCGGCGTGACCGATACTAAAGCCTGACGTGGCGAAATTTCACCATCGCCGTTTATATCCTCTCCAGGATCCAATATATCATTTAGATTAACATCTTCATTAGGACAAAATACTTGTTCAATCACGCTGGCAGTCACGGTCGTTGTACCCACACGATTCACGAAACCTTTGATATAAAAAGGAATTGACACCGTAGGCGTAACATCCGCCCCCGCAACGGGCAACCCATCCTGGTCAGTCACCGAGACAGCAAAAGTCTTAGCATACCGGATGTCATTATCGGCAGATGCCAACGTCCCATCGAATCCAATCGATACAGCGATGGCGGAACTGGGCGGAGCACTCACGTCTTGTGCAGAGCAGCCCGCGCTGGACGCACAGCCTCCACCACCTCCGCACGAAACCAACAGAGCAAGCAGGAGACCGGACATCAAATATTTCAAACTACGCATACATCTTTTTCCTGGAAAATAGCAACTCGAATGGACCGATTATCGGGTCGCCGTCCGTTCGTCTATCATTTTCGGCGTGATAAACACCAACAACTCCTGCTTGTTGGAAGAGCGGGTTCGTGTTCTGAACAGATTTCCGATGCCGGGGAGATCGCCAAGCAATGGCACTTTGGTGACATCATCGTTTTCGATCAATTCAAAAATACCTCCGATAACCACGGTACCGCCGTTTTCGACCAACACTTGTGTCTTGATGTGCTTGGTATTGATGGCAAAACCGGCGGCCGTCGCCTGGCCCACACTGTCCTTGTTCACGTCCAGATCCAGGATGATGTTGCCCTCAGGCGTGATCTGCGGGGTGACTTCAAGTTTGAGATTGGCCTTGCGGAACGCCAGCGAGGTCGCGCCGCTGGAGGTGGCCACCTGGAATGGCAGTTCAGTGCCTTGTTCAATCAGCGCCTTGGTCTGATCGGCCGTGACCACACGAGGACTGGAAACCACTTTACCCTTGCCGTCGGCTTCCAATGCGGATATTTCAAGGTTGAGGAATCGATTGGCCGCGGAACTGAAAAGCGAGACGGCAAAGGAAGCCGGGTTGAAGCCATTTTGCCCGATCGCCGGCAAATTCACAAAATTGGTATTTACCGTATCCAGCGTATTCACGCTTTCCCCGGTTGTCGATGACACGGCGTTGAATGTGCCGCCAAAAGCGACCCTGTTGTTTCCGGCGAGGTTATATCCAGAGGTTCCGCCGCGAACAGTCCGCAAGTCGCTCCCCCCCAAACGCACGCCCAGTGATTTACCAAACGTGTCCGATGCCTCGACGATACGGGCTTCGATCAACACTTGGCGCACGGCGATATCGAGTTTGTTGATGAGTTCCTGAACCTGCTCCAGCCTGGACGGAATGTCAGAGACAAAGATCTGGTTGGTTCGTGGCTCCGGAATGACGCTGCCGCGCGGACTCAGAATACGGGCACTGGTGGAGGAGCTCCCCCCACCGCCCCCTCCGGACCCACTCGAAGTCAACTGATTGGCGATATCCGCAGCCTTGGTGTAGTTCAGCTGGAACGACTGGGTACGCAATGGCTCCAGATTCTGGATGGCCGCCTTGGCCTCCAACTCGGCCTTTTCCTTGGCGTTGATTTCGTCGTTCGGAGCGATCCACAACACGTTGCCACTTTTGCGCATGCCCAGCCCCTTGGCCTGCATGATGATGTCCAGTGCCTGATCCCAGGGCACGTCCTTCAGACGAAGCGTCACGGCACCGGACACGGTGTCGGACGTCACGATGTTGAAGTTGGTGAAGTCCGCAATCACCTGAAGCAGCGCGCGCACCTCGATGTTCTGGAAGTTGAGCGACAGCTTTTCTCCCGCATACCCCACCCCCTTGGTGAGCTTGTTCGGATCGATCTTCTGTTCACGCACCTCCACCACGAACTGGTTGTCGCTCTGATAGGCGCTGTGAATCCACGCCCCGGTCGGCTCGATCACCATCCGTACCCGGTCACCCGTCTGAAAGGTGGTGACCGATTTGACGGGAGTGCCAAAATCCGAAACGTCCAGGCGCCGACGCAACCCCTCTGGCAGCGTCGACTTCATGAACTCCACCACCAGCGTTTGCCCCTGCTGGCGGATATCCACCCCCACCTGGTTGTTGGCGAGGTCAACGATAACCCGACCGGTGTTGTCGTTTCCACGACGGAAGTCGAGATCTTTCAGGGGCAGGGAATCACGGTTCTGGTTCTCTGCAAACGCCGCTGGCGTCACCGCGGGCTGGGCGGCCACAGCCACCGGATCCAGCAGCACCAGCAGTGATTTGCCTTGGATCTGGGTCGTGTAGGCCGTCGACTGTTTGAGATTCAGGACCACACGCGTGCGGTCGCCGGCCTGAATGACATTCACCGTCCGCAGATTGCCTTGACTGATATCAACGCTGGAACGCCCGACCGCATTGGACACCCCGGGAAAATCGAGCGCAATGCGTGCTGGCACCTGAATGGTGAAGCCCGTGGGCACCGCCGAAAGAGGCTCCTTGAAGTCGATGCGGATGACTTCAGAGCCTCCCTGGATCGAGCCCGATACCGATTCGACTGCGTTTTGCGCCTGCGCCGAAAAGGCAGCCAGCATCGCGACCATTGCCCAACCCGCACGCAGCATCTGATACCACGGCCACACGTTCTCGTTCTTCATTTTGTCCTCTCTTGCAGCTGCAAGGTTGCGGTGCGTTCAATCCATTCGCCAGCAGCGTCCTGAACGATTTCCCGGAGTGCCACCTCGGTCTCGCTGATCCTGGTGATGCGCCCGTAATTCTGTCCAAGATAGTTGCCTGTGCGAACCTGGTAGAGCAAGTTGTCAACCTTGATCAAGGCAACGGGTTTGCCGTCCTTTGTCAGGCTGCCCACCATTGACACGGCGTCCAGCGGGAATGCTTCGAGTGCCTCGCGTCGACGCGCCAACTCCGGGGCGATCAGCGCCGCATTGGAGGTCGCCTGGCTGGAATCCCGCTTCAGGGCGATCGTCAGCTTCTGATTGCTGAACGGGTCGACCGCCGATTCCTGCGTATAAAGCTGTGGCGCGAACTGTTTGGGTGGTGCGATGGGCTGCACCCTGGGTCGAATTTCGTTTCGCTGGTCCGTCATCCATTGTTGCAGGTCGTCCTGGTCGGCGCCGATACAACCCGAAAGCACAAGCGCGACCAGCGTGGCACCAACCCCAGACCGATAACACATCATTTCTTGGCCCCTTTAGGCGCCGCGGCCTTGCGTTGCGCCGCCACCTCTTCAGGATCAAGATAGCGAAAAGTCTTTGCCGTGGCGTCCATGGTCAGCATGCCGTCTTTCCCGGGCACCATTGCCAGGTTGTTCAGGGTCACGATTCGCGAGAGGTTGGCGATGTCCGAAGCAAAAGAGCCCATGTCGTGAAACCGCCCGGTCACCTTGACCGCAATGGGCAGTTCCGCGTAATACTCCTTGACCGCCACCTGGCCCGGCCGGAACAGCTCGAATTGCAGACTGCGCCCCAGTCCGGCCTGGTTGATGTCGGACAGCAGGGCATCCATTTCCGCTTTGCTCGGCAGCTGTTTTTCCAGCTGGGTCACGTACTGCTGGACCTGTTCACGCTGCTTTTTCAGCGCATCCAGATTGACCGCCTGGGCGAGTTTCTTTTTGTATTCTTCGCGCAACTGGGTCTCTTTGGTCTGCTCCGCGGTCAATTCGTCATCCACATTGGTGAGCCAGACAAACCAGAGCGCCACCACCACCACCGCAGTCACTGCCACACACAACAGGTAGCGTGGCAACGCCGGCCAGGTCGATGGGTCGTTGGGATTCAGTCCGTTGAATTGCGCCTGCAGCTTGCCCAGAACAGCAGAGAAATCGGGTTTGGATAACGCTTTAGTGGCCATGGTTTGGGCCCGTCACTTCTTGGCAAGACCAGAGGCGGCCGCTGAAGCCGCTGCCGCCGCTTCAGTCGGGCGAGTAAGCGCCACCCGCATGGTGAAATTGGCAACCCGTCGCTGCTCGCGCTGGGACAACGCCACGTTGCTGGCCACAATTTCGATCAGCTCGGGCTTGGTCAGCCAGAGGCTGTTGTTGCCCAGGTTGCGCAACAGCTCCGACACTCGCTCGTTTGATTGAGCAACGCCCTTGATCGTGACGTTGCGGTTGTCCTGCTGCATGGCGGAAATGTAAATACCCTCTGGGACCTGCCGGACCAGCTCATTGAGCAGGTGCACAGGCAAGTTGCGGTCGGACTGAAGATTTTCCACCGCTTCTTGCCGCGCACGCAGTGAGGCAATTTCGGCTTGCAGGGTCGCGATGTCCTTGATCTGGTTGTCCAGCCTCTTGTTTTCGGCCTGCAGGAACGAGTTTTTCCCGTGCTGGCTCGAAAGCTGGGCCTGATACCACAGGAAAATGACCCCGGCAGCCACCCCGCCGACCATCGCCGCGGCGACCAGCGTTGTATAAAAACTCTCGCGTCTGCGTTTACGTGCCGCCTCGCGGTGCGGCATCAGGTTGATCAGGATCACTGGAGGAACCTCCGCATCGCCAGGCCACATGACGTCAGGTACGAGGGCGCCTCGCGCCGAACCTTTCGGTCTTTCACCGTGTCTGCCCACTCCATCCCTTCGAACGGGTTCACCACGTTGCAGGCAAATGAGGTGTGCTGCGTCACGGCCTCGGTCAACCCGGGGAGCGCCGCCGATCCACCGGCAAGCATGACGTAGTCCACCCGGTTGTAGGGGGTGCTGGTGAAGAAGAACTGCAACGCCCGTCCAACCTCCTGCGCCATGCTGTCCACGAAGGGCTCCAGCACACTGCTCGTGTAGTCCTCCGGAAGCTCGCCGCTGCGTTTTTTGGATTCCGCTTCTTCTGGTGAAAAACCGTATTGCCGGACAATCAGTTGCGTCAGTTGCGCTCCACCGAAAGCCTGGTCCCGGTCGTACAGCACTTCTTCGTTGCGAATGACCTGCATGCTGGTGGTGAATGCCCCCACCTCGAAGAGCGCCACCATGGTGTCAACACCCTGGTTCGGAAGCCCCGAAATCAGTCGGCTGGTGGCCAGGCGTGAAGCATAGGACTCCACGTCAATGATCACCGGCTTGAGACCCGCAGCTTCAGCCAGACCCTGTCGATCCTGAATCTTCTCTTTGCGCGATGCGGCGATCAGCACCTCCACATCGCCAGCAGAGGTCGGACTGGGCCCGACCACACAAAAGTCAAGACTCACTTCGTCGAGCGAAAACGGGATGTACTGATTGGCCTCGGATTCGACCTGAATCTCAAGCTCCTGCTCGGACAGACCTCCTGGCAGGATGATTTTTTTGGTGATCACGGCCGACGGGGGCAATGCCAGCGCCACATTCCTGGAACGTGTCCCGCTTTTTTTGACCACCCGACGCACGGCTTCGGCCACTTCGTCAAATTTTTCGACATTGCCATCGGTCACCCAGCCACGCTCCAGCGGCTCCATGGCACAGCGCTCAAGGACAAGATTGCCGGCCCGATCACGCCCCAACTCCACCAGCTTGACGCTTGAAGAACTGATATCCAGCCCCAGCATGGGAGCGGGCTGACGGTTGAACAACGACCCCAAAGAGATCAAGACAGTCCCCTGAAAACGACCCGTTTGCGGCCGTGGCAACTTAAGAATTCACTTGAATGCTATCAGTAAGCCCCTTGTCCAACAAAGACTTTTCCTGATTTCGACCTTTGTGAACGTTGTCAAAATCCGACGGTGTTCAGGGATTCCCCGCAGCACCAGTGTTCAGGCTGACGCATTGCAGAGCGACACATTGACCACCACCGAACCCCGTGTAACAAGAAGGCCGTGAGCGGTTTTTATAATGTTGACGCGACCTTGCACGGAACTCTATGCCCAAACACCCCCCGAAGAACGAATCCGCGACATCACCCAACGAGGCCCCGCTCCGTGCCTCCGGTGCGGGCCGACTGGTCTTGCGGGTGCTGGCGTGGGTCGCTGGCGTGGGTGCTGCCGCAGGCACCGGTCTGTTGATTCTGGTCGGCATCGCGCTGGCGGTGGCCTATCCCAACCTGCCGGATGTTTCCGCCCTGTCGGACTACCGCCCCAAGCTGCCGTTGCGGGTGTATTCCGCCGAGGGCGAACTGCTGGGCGAATTTGGCGAGGAGCGGCGCACGCTGACACCCATTGATGAAATTCCCCTGGTCATGAAGAATGCGGTTCTCGCCATCGAGGATGCACGGTTCTATTCGCATGGGGGAGTGGATTACCTGGGCGTCATCCGTGCCGGTCTGGCCAACGTCGGGCGCGCCAAGAGCCAGGGCGCGTCGACCATCACCATGCAGGTGGCGCGCAACGTCTACCTTTCGGCCGAAAAGAGCTATACGCGCAAGATCTATGAAATCCTGCTGACCTTCAAGCTCGAACACCTGCTCACCAAGGACCAGATCCTCGAGATCTACATGAACCAGATCTTCCTGGGCAACCGCGCGTACGGTTTCGCGGCGGCCTCGGAAGCCTATTTCGGCAGGCCGCTCAAGGACATCACCGTGGCCGAAGCCGCGATGCTGGCGGGCCTGCCCAAGGCCCCTTCCGCCTACAACCCCATCAGCAACCCCAAGCGCGCCCGTTCACGCCAGCTCTACATCATTGACCGGATGCTGGCCAACGGCTTCATCACCGAAGCCCAGGCACAGACGGCGCAAAAAGAAGAACTCAGGATCAGGAAAGGCCCCGACGACACCCGCGTCCACGCGGAGCATGTGGCTGAAACCGTGCGCCAGTTGATGTACGCCCAGTACGGCGACGACGTCTACACCCGCGGCCTGAATGTTTACACCACGCTCAAGTCGGACGAGCAGAACGTCGCCTACAGGGCGCTGCGCAAAGGCATCATGGACTTTGAGCGGCGGCAAATCTACCGGGGCCCCGAGAAATTCGTCACCCTGCCGTCAGATCCAAACGAACTCGACGAAGCGGTGGACGAAGCCCTGATCGAGCATCCCGACAATGACGAGGTGATGTCGGCCGTGGTGCTAGACGCCACGCCGCGCAAGATCACCGCCATCCGACAGAATGGTGAGGCCTTCGATATCGTCGGTGAAGGTCTGCGCCCTGCCCAGTCCGGTCTTTCGGACAAAGCCAGGCCCAACATCAAAATACGCCGCGGTGCGATCATCCGCGTGGTAAGGACCCCCAAGAACACCTGGGAGATCACGCAGCTCCCGGAGGTTGAAGGCGCATTCGTGGCGCTTGATCCGCGCACCGGCGCCATTCAGGCGCTTGTTGGGGGTTTTGACTTTGGCAAGAACAAGTTCAACCACGTTACCCAGGCCTGGCGCCAGCCCGGCTCCAGCTTCAAGCCGTTCATTTATTCAGCCGCACTGGAAAAAGGCTTCACACCCGCCACCGTGGTCAACGACGCTCCCTTGTTTTTCGATGCGGGGGTAACCGGCAACCAGCCCTGGGAGCCCAAAAACTACGACGGCACCTTTGACGGCCCGATGTCGCTGCGCCGTGGGCTGGCCAAGTCCAAGAACATGATCTCGATCCGCATCCTGCAGTCCATCGGGGCGCAATACGCGCAGGACTGGACAACCCGTTTTGGTTTTGAAGCCGAGCGGCATCCGCCCTATCTCACGATGGCGTTGGGCGCGGGCTCGGTCACACCACTGCAAATGGCCACGGCCTATTCGGTGTTCGCCAACGGCGGCTACCGTGTGAACCCGTACCTGATCGCCCGCGTCACGGATTACAAGGGACGCACCCTGGTGGAAACAAAACCGGCCACGCTGGACGAGCGCGCCCGCGTCATCGATGCGCGAAATGCCTTTGTCATGACCAGTCTGCTGGGAGAGGTCACGACATCGGGCACGGCCGCGAGGGCCCGTTCGACGCTGCGGCGCGCCGACATTTACGGCAAGACCGGAACCACCAACGACTCGATGGACGCCTGGTTTGCCGGCTACCAACCGACACTGGCGGCCGTCGTCTGGATGGGCTATGACACCCCCCGCAAACTCGGTGAACGTGAAACCGGCGGCGGGCTGAGCCTGCCCGTCTGGATCGCCTTCATGCAATCGGCGCTGTCCAAGGTGCCACAGTCCGAGCCCGCTGTTCCGCCCGGCGTGGTGAATGTGGGAGGCGAATGGTATTTTGATGAATTCGCGCACGGTGGCGGCATCAGCACCCTTGGCGTCGAATCCTCCCACCTGCCCATGAACGAGCCCATGGCGCTGCCGGGCATCGCGCCCCCCGCTCCACCCCCACCCTCGGACGAGCGCAGCCGCATTCTCGACATCTTCAAGAATTAACGGTGTGTCGGGGCGTGGTGAGCGGGCATGAACGGAAAACGCGCAGCCTCTCGCGCTGGGCACCCGGTTGTCAGGACAACGGGAGCGCCCCGCCGGCGTTCGCTCACGCGGACGCTGATACCGAGGCAAACGCCAGTGGCTGACCCGACTGCGCCGCGGCGTCGCGCGACAGGTGGGCAAACAACTCGCCCTGCCCCTTGGTGTCCATCCACCGCTGTCCGTCAAACTTGAAGTGGTAGCCGCCCGACTTGGCTGCCAGCCAGATTTCATGCAGCGGCTTTTGCAGGTTCACGATGATCTGGGTGCGGTTGCGAAACGTGATGGTGATCATGCCGCCCACACGCTGGCTGTCGATGTCGGCATCGGTCGCGTCGTTGATCCGGTCCACGCTGGCTTCGATATCGGCCAGTGCGCGCTCGGCCCGGTCAAGAAATTCAAGGTCGGTCATTACAATTCCATCATGTCGCTGCTCGTCCGAATTCTAGTCAGCCGCCTTGTCCTTGCCGCTGGCGCGGTGACTCTGGCGTCCATCCTCGCGGGCTGCGGCCAGAAAGGCCCGCTGTTCCTGCCCAAGGAACCTGCGGCCGCCGGTCGGGCCACACTGCCTGAAATCCTCTCTCCCATCGATATCAAACCGGCCACCGCTCCTGCGTCGCCGGCCAGCGCCACCCGTCCATGACCGTCCCCACGCTTCCCGGCCACCCGTTCATTGCCTACCGCGACAGCGCCCTGTGCGTTGAAGGCGCGCGCCTCGCCGATCTCGCCCGCGAGTTCGGCACGCCGTTGTTCGTGTACTCCAAAGCCTCGATGCGGGCTGCGCTGGCAGCTTACCAGCGCGGTTTTGCGGGGCGCAACGCGCAGATCTGCTACGCCATGAAAGCCAACTCCTCGCTGGCCCTGCTGCAGGTGTTCGCGCAGGCCGGTTGCGGTTTTGACATCGTGTCGGGCGGTGAACTGCAGCGCGTGATCGCGGCCGGTGGCCTCCCGGCCCAGGTGATCTTCTCCGGCGTGGGCAAGACCGCCGCAGAGATGCGCCAGGCGCTGCAGGCCGGCATTGGCTGCTTCAACGTCGAGAGCGAGCCCGAGCTGGAGGCGTTGAACAGCGTCGCCACCGCCATGGGCCTGCGTGCGCCGGTGAGCATCCGCGTCAACCCCAACGTGGACCCACAAACGCATCCCTACATTTCCACCGGCCTCAAGGGCAACAAATTTGGCGTGGCGCACGAGCGCACGCTGGCCACCTACCAGCGTGCGGCCGCCCTGCCGGGGCTGCGCGTGATCGGCATCGACTGCCACATCGGCTCCCAGATCACGCAGGAGGCGCCTTACCTGGACGCCCTGGAGCGCGTGCTCGATCTGGTCGAGGCCGTGGAGGGCGCCGGCATCGCGCTGGAACACATCGACTTTGGCGGCGGGCTGGGCATTGAATACCAGGCCACCGACGCGCCGCCCCCCGCCGACGGCCTGTGGGCCAAGTTGCTGGCCCGGCTTGATGCGCGGGGCTTTGGCCAGCGCAAGCTGATGATCGAACCCGGCCGCTCGCTGGTGGGCAATGCGGGCGTCTGCGTGACCGAGGTGCTCTACCTCAAGCCCGGCGAACAGAAGAACTTCTGCATCATTGACGCCGCCATGAACGACCTGCCCCGTCCGGCGATGTACCAGGCGTTCCACGGCATCGTGCCCGTGCAGCCGCGCGCCGACACGCCCGCCAGCCGTTACGAAGTGGTCGGCCCCATCTGCGAAAGCGGCGACTGGATCGGCCACGACCGCGATCTGGCCGTGCAGCCCGGCGACCGGCTGGCCGTGTTGTCGGCCGGCGCCTACTGCATGAGCATGGCCAGCAACTACAACACACGGGGTCGCGCGGCGGAAGTGCTGGTCGACGGCGATCGCGCCACACTGATCCGCCGCCGCGAGACGCTCGAAGACCAGCTTCGCTGCGAACAGCTCCCGGGTTGAAGTGCCCAAGGGCGTCGCGCACTGAGCACGCTGCCCCTGGCGCCAACTCACCGGGCGCGTGCCCTGAACACCCCCTGTGCGGCGGCCCCGCACCCGTGGGCAGACAGTCACCAAGAAATATCAATTGGATAGCATACTATGACCATTTGACGGGGGCTAATGCCGTTTTTTATTCAGAAAATGCCAAACCCGCCACCCCAGCAGCACACCCACGATGGCAGCGTAGACTGCCACTTCGCCAAAGTTGTTCTTGCCCGCGCGCATCCAGAAAAAATGCAGCAGCCCCAGCCCGGCGATCCCGTAGACCGCGCGGTGCAGGGCCTGCCAGCGCTTCGCGCCCAGCCCACGGATGGCGCGGTTGAACGACGTGGCGGCCAGCAGCGTGAGCAGCACCAGCGCGGCAAACCCCACCAGAATGAACGGCCGCTTGGCGATGTCGCGGGCGATGTCGGCCACGTCCAGCCCCATGTCGAAGCCGCTGTAGCTCAGAAAATGTGAAACGGCGTAGAAGTACGTGAACAATCCCAGCATGCGCCGCAGCCGCGCCAATGCGGGCAGCCCGGCCATCACCCGCAGCGGCGTCACCGCCAGGGTGATGCACAGAAAACGCAGCGTCCAGTCGCCCGTGGAACGGATCAACGCCTCGGCCGGATTGGCGCCCAGCCCGTCGGTGGCCGCACGCCACACCAGCCAGCCCCAGGGCAGCAGCGCCAGCCCGAACAACACGGGCTTGGCCAGCGGATGCAGCAGGGCCCTTTGAACCCCTTGCGCGCGGCGCGGGGCCGCCTGCGGTGCAACGCGCGGTGTGTTCAATAGAATTTTTTCAGGTCCATGCCGGCGTAAAGCGACCCGACCTGCGCCTCGTAGCCGTTGAACATCAGCGTCTTGCGCTTCTTGGCGAACAGGCCGTCTTCGCCGATGCGGCGCTCGGTGGCCTGGCTCCAGCGCGGGTGGTCCACGCCGGGATTGACGTTGGAATAAAACCCGTACTCCTGCGCCGCGGCCTTGTTCCAGGCGGTGCGCGGCTCTTTTTCGGTGAAGCGGATTTTCACCAGGCTCTTGCCGCTCTTGAAGCCGTACTTCCAGGGCACCACCAGCCGCACCGGCGCGCCGTTCTGGTTGGGCAGTACCTCGCCGTACATGCCGAAGGTCAGCAGCGTCAGCGGGTGCATGGCCTCGTCCAGCCGCAGTCCTTCCACGTAGGGCCATTCCAGCACGCGCGAGCCCACGAAGGGCATGGTCCTGGGGTCGGCCTGGGTGACGAATTCAACGTATTTGGCGCTGCCCAGCGGTTCGACCTTGCGGATGAGTTCGGCCAGCGAATAACCCACCCACGGAATCACCATCGACCAGCCCTCCACACAGCGCAGCCGGTAAATGCGCTCTTCCTGTGCACTGAGCTTGAGCAGGTCTTCCAGCGTGTACCGGGCGGGCTTTTTCACCAGGCCTTCGACTTCCACCGTCCAGGGCGTCGTCTTGAGCGTGTGGGCGTTGCGGGCCGGATCGGACTTGTCGGTGCCGAACTCGTAGAAGTTGTTGTAGGTGCTGGCGTCCTTGTAGTCGGTCAGCTTGTCCATGACCACGGCCCCCGCCACGGCCGACCGGGCACCGGCCAGTGCCGCCAGCTTGCCCGGCC
>JBGSNW010000106.1:0-3123 GCA_041739435.1 Burkholderiaceae bacterium | reverse complement strand
CCGCTCGCCTGACGGTGCCACACCCGCGCATGCACCAGCGGGCCTTCGTGCTGGTGCCGCTGGCCGAGATCGCGCCACACCGGGTGACGCCCACCGGGCTGGCGGCGGTTGGTGCTCAGGGGGTCACAAGAATCCCCCACTGATCCCGGGGGGCTGGGGCGTTTGAGCGCGGCACAAAAGCTGGCAAGCGTCGGGGCGCTGTGGTGTGCGCCCGCCGATAATTGCCGCATGCAGACACTCCAGTCCTTGCCGGTTCCGCTCCAGACGGTTCTGCTGCTCATGGCCAGCAATGTTTTCATGACGTTGGCGTGGTATGGGCACCTCAAGAACCTGTCCACCTCGCCCTGGTACATCGCGGCCCTCGTCAGTTGGGGCATTGCGCTGTTCGAGTACCTGCTGCAGGTGCCGGCCAACCGCATCGGATTCACCCGGTTCAATGTCGGCCAGCTCAAGATCATGCAGGAGGTGATCACGCTCGGCGTGTTCGTGCCGTTTGCGCTGTTCTACCTCAAGGAACCCCTGCGGCTGGATTACCTTTGGGCCGCGCTGTGCATGGTGGGGGCGGTGTATTTCATTTTCCGCGGCGCCTGAAGGCGCGCAGCGGCCACCTGTGGGCCGGGGGCCTGCGTCAAAATCGGGCGGTTACACTCGCGCGGTCACGTCGTTGTCACATTTTTGTCACATCCGAGCCCAGGAGTTCAACATGCTGTTTGCCAAATTGCTTCCGCGCGACGGCAATTTTTTCGAGATGTTCAACCAGCATGCCGACCGCATCGTGGAGGCCGCCCGTGCGTTTTCCATGCTGGTGGCCAACTACAACGATCTGACACTGCGTGAAAAATACAACCAGGACGTGGACAACGCCGAGCGCGCTGCCGACCGCGTGACGCACGAAGTCAACAAGGCCCTGCACAAGACCTTCATCACGCCGATCGACCGCGAACAGATTCACGGCTTGATCAACACCATGGACGACGTGGCCGACCTCATCCAGGATTCGGCCGAAACCATGGCGCTGTACGACGTGCGTCACATGACCGAGGAGATCACGCGGCTGACGGACCTCAGCGTCAAGTGCTGCGAACGGGTGCGCGACGCCGTCAAGCTGCTGGGCAAGATCGCCGAGCCCGAAACCGCCGAGGCGGCCCTCAAGACCTGCGAGGAAATCGACAAACTCGAATCGGACGCCGACCGCGTGATGCGCAGCGCCATGAGCAAGCTGTTCCGCGACGAGCCCGACGTGCGCGAGGTGATCAAGCTCAAGGCGATCTACGAACTGCTCGAGACCATCACCGACAAGTGCGAAGACGTGGCCAACCACATCGAGGGCATCATCCTCGAGAATTCCTGAGCCGGAGCGGCACATGGCGACGGTTCAAGTGGCGGTGTGGGTGGTGGTGATGCTGGTGCTGATCGCACTGGTGTTTGACTTCATGAACGGGTTTCACGACGCGGCCAACTCCATCGCCACCGTGGTCTCCACCGGCGTGCTCAAGCCGGGGCAGGCGGTGGTGTTTGCGGCGTTCTTCAACGTGGCGGCGATTTTTGTTTTCCATCTGAGCGTGGCGGCCACCGTGGGCAAGGGCATCGTGCAGCCTGGCGTGGTGGACGTGAACGTGGTGTTTGGCGCGCTCATCGGCGCCATCACCTGGAACCTCATCACCTGGTATTACGGCATCCCCAGCAGCTCCTCGCATGCGCTGATCGGGGGCATCGTGGGCGCGGTTCTGGCCAAGACGGGCGCGGGTTCGCTGGTGGCCACGGGTATTTTCAAAACGGTGGCGTTCATCATCGTCTCGCCGGTGCTGGGCTTCCTGCTGGGTTCGCTGATGATGGTGGTCGTGGCCTGGACCTTCCGCCATGCCGGGCCCAGCCGGGTGGACAAATGGTTCCGCCGCATGCAGCTGGTGTCGGCCGGGGCTTACAGCCTGGGCCATGGCGGCAACGACGCCCAGAAAACCATCGGCATCATCTGGATGCTGCTGATTGCCACCGGTTACGCGTCCACCGTGGACAAATCCCCTCCGACCTGGACCATCGTGAGCTGCTACCTGGCGATTGGCCTGGGCACGATGTTCGGCGGCTGGCGCATCGTCAAGACCATGGGCCAGCGCATCACCAAACTCAAGCCGGTGGGCGGTTTCTGTGCCGAAACGGGTGGCGCGCTCACGCTGTTTTTGGCCACAGGTCTGGGCATTCCGGTGTCGACCACACAAACCATCACAGGGGCGATCGTCGGGGTGGGCTCCACGCAACGCGCGAGCGCCGTGCGCTGGGGCGTGGCCGGCAACATCGTCTGGGCCTGGATCCTGACCATTCCGGCCAGCGCATTCGTGGCGTCGGTGGCCTACTGGCTCAGTCTGCAGCTGTTTTAAGTATCTGTTTTTATAGCAAACAATGACCATCTGACGCGGGCTGATGGCCTATTTTGTTTGAAATTCACTGCGAAATCCTGCGCCCTTCGGTGATCTGGTATTCAAAGTAACGCTGGAAGCTGTAGACGATGCTGGACATCAGCACCGTGGTGCCCAGCAACAGTGAAATCACGATGGCACCGATGGTGCCCCAATGTGTGCGGCCGGGTGGGGCGTCGCTGGCGGTGCCGGGATTGAAGCGGGCGTTCCATTTTTCTGGCGGCATCAGGCCGTAGACGATGGCGGCCAGCGCGCAGCCGGCGATGGTGAAGCCGAGCACCGGCACCAGCACCCAGCTCCAGGGGTCGTCCACGCCGTTTTGCTGCACCCGTTCGAGGCCATAGAGCCCCAGCGCGGTCGGGATCGGCAGCAGCCAGCCGAGCATGTCCCCCCACCCGTAGAGGTAAAACCGGTGCAGGCCCAGCGGCCCCCCCAGAAACGACAGCCAGGCCGCCAGTGTTTTGTTTTTCATGGCGCCGATTATTCGCCAATGCGCAAACACCTCAGCATGGTGGGGTGGTGTCGGCCGCGCCCAGCGGCATCTCCATCAGCACCACATCAAGCCAGCGGTCGAACTTCCAGCCGCAGGCCCTGAGCACCCCCACGGGCGTGAAACCCACCGAGCGGTGCACGCCGACGGAGCCAGCGTTGGCCGAATCGCCAATCACGGCGATCAGCTTGCGCACGCCCGCGCGCTGCGCCTGGGCCG
>JBGSNW010000098.1:0-1503 GCA_041739435.1 Burkholderiaceae bacterium | reverse complement strand
GCGCGTGCAGTCGGCCTGGGTACTGACCGGCGCGCTCGACTGGTCGCGCCTGATCCTGCGCGAGGACGCCCGCTCGGGGGGAGCAGACCACCTGGCCGAGCCCTGGGCCATCCCGCTGCAGGAGGCTCGGCTTTCGACGTTCCTGGCCGCGGATCGCAACAACAATGCCGACACATCGGCCACGGACGGAAGTGTCCTGCAGGAGGCTTTTCTTTCGGGCCGGATCATCGACATGCAGTCGCGCATGAACGTGATGAACCTGATCGACGAGGGCAAGGTGTCCGACATCGAACTGGCGGCGTTCGGCAAGCTGTTTGAACTGCTGAATCTGCCTGAACAAGACCTCACCACGCTGGTCGATGCGCTGCGGCTGGCCACCCTGGATCCGCAAAATCCGGCCTACGTGGGCTCGTTTGCGCCGCTGCTGCCACAGAAGGTCGAACAATTGACCTGGCTTGGCCTGCCTCAGGCCACCGTGAACACCCTGCTTCCCTTCATTACCGTGCTGCCGGTGCGCACGCCGGTCAACCTGAACACCGCACCCGCCGAAGTCATTTATGCCATGGTGCCGATCCTGAAAATGGGCGACGCCACCGGTCTGGTGACACAACGCCGCTTCTCCCACCTGAACACACTGTCCAACGCCAGTGACAAGGTTGCGGCGATGGCCGGGCAGCTTGACAGTTCACGCCACTCCGTGGTCTCGCGGTTTTTCGAGGTCCGCGGCCAGTTGCGACTGGACAACGTGACGATGCAGGAGCGTTCGCTGCTCCAGCGTGACGGGATCAACGTCAAAACACTTTGGCGTGAACGGGGAATGCTCGACGCCACGAGCGCCACAACCACCGCGGCGCGTTGAGCCCGCGTGGTGCCGACCGCGCCCCGACGGCAGTTCTCTACAATGTGTTGAGCTTTTTTGCCCATGAGCACCCTGATCGTCACTCTGCCCGACCGCGCGACCGATGCCGCCAGCTACCGCTTTGCGCTGACCGCGGACGGTCGCCACATCGACCAGGAAGGCCTTGCCCCCCTGGCGCTGCTGCCGACCGCCGGACGCAACCCCGGCGACCTGGTGGTCGTGGTGCCGCCGCAACGACTGTCCTGGCAATCGGTCGAACTCCCCAAGGGGACATCGCCACGATCACCACGCCTGCGCGCCGTGCTCGACGGCCTGCTCGAAGACCGGCTGCTTGACGACACCCCCCTGCTTCACTTTGCCGTGTCACCGAACGCCCGGGCCGGTGCACCGGCATGGGTCGCGGTTTGCGACCGGGCCTGGCTGCGTGACGCCCTGCAGGCCCTGGAAGCCACTCAGCGACCGCTGGTGCGGGTGGCGCCGGAATTCTGGCCCTCGCCAGAAACCGCGGATGTTCTGCATGTCATCGGCGAAGCGGATGACGCCCTGCTGGTTCATGAAGGGGTTGACGGCGTGCAGCGCTGGCCGCTGAACAGCGCCGGCGTGGCGCTGGCGCAAGGCACTGGCGCGCTGAACGAAACGACCAC
>JBGSNW010000006.1:0-5165 GCA_041739435.1 Burkholderiaceae bacterium | reverse complement strand
GGCCTGGTTGGCGGCACTGGTCCGAAACACGGAGCTCGTCCGGTGAGCACGTCCGAACCGGCCAGCAGCTTCGCGCCGCCCCTGCCAGCGTCACTGTCGCTGGGCGTGGTGGGCAACTGCGCCTTCAGCGCCTTGATCGATGCGCGAGGCCGTGTGGTCTGGAGCTGCCTGCCACGCTTCGACGGTGACCCGGTGTTTCATTCGCTGCTGGGGGGCGACGACGGGGAAAGCGGTTCGTTCGCCATTGAAATAGAGGACTTTTCACACAGCACGCAGCGCTATGAACCCAACACCGCGGTGTTGTACACCGAGCTCTGGGACCAGCACGGCCAGGGTGTTGCCCTCACCGACTTTGCGCCTCGCTTCGAGTCGCGTGGCCGCTATTTCAGGCCAACCATGCTGGTGCGCCGTGTGCGACCGCTGGCCGGAGCGCCGCGCATCCGGGTGCACCTGCAGCCACGGTTCGACTGGGGAAGCCAGGCGCCGGTCATCACATCCGGCAGCAACCACATCCGCTACGTCGGGGAACAACAGGTGCTGCGGTTGCACACCGACGCCTCCCTGGCCTATGTCCTGGAACGCCGACCCTTCGTGCTGATGCGTGAACACAACTTCCTGCTCGGTCCCGACGAAACGCTCGAAGGCGGCATTGCCGATACCGCGCGCCGTTTCGAGCAGGAGACCTTGGCGTACTGGCGCGGCTGGAGCCAACGCCTGGCGCTGCCGCTGGAATGGCAGGACGCGGTGATCCGCGCGGCCATCACACTCAAGCTGTCGCTGTATGAAGACACTGGCGCCATCGTCGCCGCCATGACCACCAGCATCCCCGAAGCGCCGGGCAGCCAGCGCAACTGGGACTACCGCTATTGCTGGCTGCGGGACGCCTTTTTTGTGGTGCGCGCGCTCAACAGCCTGGCCGAAGTCGGCACGATGGAAGACTACCTGCGCTGGTTGGCCGATGTGGTGGTCGGCGCCAAGGGCGGGCATGTACAGCCGCTGCATGGGATCGGTCTGGAGCGCGTGCTGCCCGAGCACATCTGCGGGCATCTGCCGGGCTACCGCGCCATGGGCCCGGTGCGCGTGGGCAACCAGGCTTATGAGCATTTTCAGCACGACGTCTACGGCAACATCGTGCTCGGCGCCGCGCAGGCCTTCCATGACAAGCGGCTGCTTCGCCCGGCCGGGCTGGCTGAATTCCTGCGGCTGGAGGAAGTGGGCGAACAGGCTGTGCGGATCTTTGACCAGCCCGACGCGGGGATGTGGGAGTTGCGCACCCGGGCGCGCGTGCACACCTCGTCCGCGCTGATGTGCTGGGCGGCCTGCGACCGGTTGGCCAAGATCGCCCACGCGGTGCATCAGGGCGAGCGCCAGGCCTACTGGGAAAAACACGCCAGCGCCATGCGCGCACGGATCCTGCGCGAGTCATGGAGCGAAGAACGCCAGGCGTTTGCGGAGAGCTTCGGCGGGCACGACCTGGACGCCAGCGTGCTGCTGATGGCCGAAGTCGGCTTCATCGACCCGCTGGACCCGCGCTTTATCGCCACGTTCAACGCGCTTGAAAAAAACCTGTGCGACGGCCCCTACATGCGCCGCTACGAAGCCGCCGACGACTTTGGCAAACCCGAGACCGCGTTCAACATCTGTACCTTCTGGCGCATCGACGCGCTCGTGCGCATTGGCCGCGTGGAAGAGGCCCGGGCAATTTTCGAAACCATGCTCAAGGCGCGCAATGCGTTGGGAATGCTCTCGGAAGACACCCACGCCACCACCGGTGAAATGTGGGGCAACTACCCGCAGACCTACTCCATGGTGGGCATCATCAACGCGGCCGTTCGCCTGTCGGCCGCCTGGGACACGGTCATATGAAACGTCGCCAGGCCGTCCCCGGGGCCAACACCACCGGGCGCGACGAGAAGGCTTTCCGATGAGCCGCCTGGTCGTCGTCTCCAACCGCGTCGCCGACCCGCGCAAGACCGCGTCAGGCGGGCTGGCAGTGGCATTGGGGCAGGCGCTGGAGGCCTCGGGAGGCCTGTGGTTCGGCTGGAGCGGCCGGATTGACGAGCCGGGCACACCGGGCGAAGGCGACATGCACCTGCAAACCGCCGGCAGGGTGCAACTTGCCACCGTGGACCTCAGCCGCGAAGACCACGACAGCTACTACCTGGGCTACAGCAACGGCGTGCTGTGGCCGGTGTTCCATTACCGGCTGGACCTGGCCGACTTCGACGCCGGCTTCATCGGCGGGTACCGGCGCGTCAACCAGATGTTCGCGCGCAAGCTGGCGCCCCTGTTGAAACCCGACGACATCATCTGGGTGCATGACTACCACCTGATTCCGCTGGCCGCCGAGCTGCGTGCCATGGGCTGCAAGCAGCGCATGGGGTTTTTCCTGCACATCCCGCTGCCTCCGCCGCTGATCCTGGCCGCCGTGCCGCAGCATCAATGGCTGATGCGTTCACTGTTTTCGTACGACCTCGTGGGTTTCCAGAGCAACGCCGACGTGGCCCATTTTTCGCGTTATGTGGGGACCGAAACGCTGGCGGACATTCTGGGAGAGCACGAATTTCGCGCATTTGACAAAACGCTGCGCGCGCGCGCCTTTCCGATCGGGATCGACGTGGACGAATTCGCCCAGCTCACCCATGCCAAGGAAGGCCGGGACATGCACGCGCAGATGCGCGACGAATACTCGCGCCGCCGACTGCTGATCGGCGTCGATCGCATGGATTATTCCAAGGGCCTGCCGCAGCGGCTCAAGGCGTTTCGCCAACTGCTTGAAAAAT
This sequence comes from Burkholderiaceae bacterium, assembly GCA_041739435.1. Classification (GTDB taxonomy): domain Bacteria; phylum Pseudomonadota; class Gammaproteobacteria; order Burkholderiales; family Burkholderiaceae_C; genus PHCI01. The sequence goes on along the minus strand of JBGSNW010000006.1, from coordinate 2,382 downwards.
ACCCGGAAAACCTGGGCAGCGCCACGCTGATCCAGATCGCCGCCCCCAGCCGGGAATCGGTCGACGCCTACGCCGCGCTGCGCCAGGAGCTGGAAAGCAAGTGCGGGGCCATCAATGGCAATTTTGGCGAGCTGGACTGGATGCCGGTGCGCTACATCCATCGCACGGTGGCGCGCAGGCGGCTGCCGGGCCTGTACCGCGTGGCACGCGTGGCACTGGTCACCCCGCTGCGCGACGGCATGAACCTGGTGGCCAAGGAATTCATCGTGGCCCAGGACCCGGCGGACCCGGGCGTGCTGGTGCTGTCGCGCTTTGCCGGTGCCGCCGAGCAGTTGAAAGAAGCACTCCTGGTCAACCCCTACGACACCGACGGCACGGCCGAGACCATCCAGCGGGCGCTCCAGATGCCGCTGGACGAGCGCCGACAACGACATCAGGCGCTGCTGCAGCGCGTTCGTGACGAAGACGTGCACTGGTGGCGCCAGCAGTTCCTGGACGCGCTCGCTGCCATCGAAGAAACCCCTTGAAGATTTGACCTTGACGCTGCGCTCCGGGCGCGAGCGCCAGCTTTTGCACATCCCAAATTTGTGAGGAGAGAGGCCCATGAAAAACGACTTCCTGGCAACCGCTGCGGCGTGGTGGAGCAGCTTTGGCGGAGCCGCGACCACGTTGATGCGCATCACGCTGATCGTCACATTGGCCTGGGTCGCGGTGCTGGTGCTGCAGCGCGCGATTCGCACGCTGCGCATGCGCATCGCCAGTCGACTCGACGACCGCGAAGCCGCCAAGCGTGCCGAGACCCTGGGACGGGTGTTCCGCTACCTGGTCGCGGTGGTCGTCAGCCTCATCGCCGGCATGCTGGTGCTGGGAGAACTCGGGGTGTCGGTCGCACCAATCCTGGGTGCCGCGGGGGTGGTCGGGCTGGCCGTGGGTTTTGGCGCGCAAAGCCTGGTCAAGGACTATTTCACCGGCTTCTTCCTGCTGCTGGAAAACCAGATCCGCCAGGGTGATGTCGTCAAACTCGGTGACCACGCCGGCCTGGTGGAAGTGGTGACATTGCGCTATGTGCAACTTCGCGACTACGACGGCAACGTCCATTACGTGCCCAACGGCCACATCACCACCGTGATCAACATGACGCGCGACTTCAGCAACGCGGTGCTGGACATCGGCGTGGCCTACCGCGAAAACGTTGACGAAGTGATGAAGGTGATGCGACTCGTGGCCGCGCAACTGCGTGAAGACACCGATTTTGGGCCCCGCATCACCGCCGACATGGAGGTGGCCGGCGTCGAGCGCTGGGACGAATCGGCTGTCGTGATCCGCTGCCGTTTTCGCTGCATGCCGCTGGAACAGTGGGGCGTGAAGCGCGAATATCTGCGACGCCTCAAGGCCGCTTTTGACGCCCATGGCATCGAGATCCCTTACCCCCATCTCACGGTCTACGCGGGTCAGGACCGGGACGGCAAGGCACCGGCATTTCCACTGCGGCAAATCGTCTCACCGGGTGACGCAGCGCCGGACCGTTGAGATTTTCGGCCTCCGGCTGCAAATGTTCCGAACCTGTGCCACGATGTGGGACAGATCGGAAATCATGGCCTCACGCAACCCACTGAACCAGCGTCTTTCGGATGGCGTTCGACGCGTGGGTTTTCGCAGGTGGTATGAGCGCGAACTGCTGTCCAGCCACGCACACATGCTGCTCGCGCTGCTGTGCACCATTGCGCTGATGGGCAGCCTGGAAGCGTTCAATGGTGGCACCACATCCGAAAAATTGGTTGATGTGTGTTTTTTTGTCGTGAGCGGGGCCATCGGCCTGTGGGCCTTGCGCCGCTACCTCTATCTGCTGGCGCACGCCGAAGAGGTGGCCAATCAGGCCGTCTGCCCGCAATGCCAGGAGTACGGCCGGTTCACCGTGTCCTCCGAAGACCGGCGCAACGACCAGGTGACCGTGTGCTGCCGCAAGTGCCAGCACGAATGGACGATTGACGCCTGATACGGCTTCGCCTTCCAACGCAAAACGGCGTGGGTTCGCCTTGTTCCACGCTGGAATACACAACCGTATGCGGTGGCTCAGGTGACCAGGGCCAGCGCGGCGTAGTCGCCCGTTTCATACCCCAGGCCGGCCGCAACCAGTTCCACCCCGTCGGTCAGGGCCGGCAACTTGCCCGCCAGTTCGGCCTGCAGGCGCGGCAACAAAAAATCCCGGTGATGCCAGAACAGGCCGCCGCCCAGGCTCACGCGCTGCAAGTCCAGCGTCACGACCAGGTTGTAGAGCATGCGCCCCATCACGCGGCACATCCCGTCCACATGGGCCCGGGCCACCGGATCGCCCGCGCGCGCGGCTCGCATCAGCGCCGAGTTCACGACGAGCGGCCCCTG
>JBGSNW010000079.1:0-2114 GCA_041739435.1 Burkholderiaceae bacterium | reverse complement strand
AAGGAAGAAGAACAGGCCGGCTTCCCGCTGCGCCCTGTTGCAAAACTCGGCCATGAAGCCGAGCTGAAAAAGCGCACCCTGACCAATCTCTACAACGCGCGCCCCGCGTGGCTCGACCACGCCCACCGCGAACTCGACGCGGCGGTGGCCGCCGCCTACGGCTGGGCCGACTACACCGCCGACACGCCCGACGACGCCATCCTCCAGCGGCTGCTGGCGCTGAACCTGGCGCGGGCTGCGGGTTTGGTGTCGCAAGGCCAGGCTTCAAATGACACTAAAATTTAGTATCATCTACAATGCACCGCAGACACAGGAAAACGCTGGATATTTTTTTGCGTCCGGTTTCGGGCAGCATCAAATGGCGTGACATCGAGGCGTTGCTGACGGCACTGGGTGCCGAAGTGAGCGAACGCGAAGGTTCCCGAGTGGGTGTCCGGTTGTTTGCGGATCGCCGGGTGTTCCACCGCCCGCACCCCTCACCCGACACCGACAAGGCCGCGGTTGAAAGCATCCGCAAATGGCTTGAAATGAATGGAGTGAAACCATGAGAAACGTGATGGACATCAACGGCTACAAGGCACTGATCGCCTTCGACCCGGAAACCAATCTGTTTCGGGGTGAGTTCATTGACCTCAATGGTGGCGCGGATTTTTACGCAGCCGATGTGCAGTCCTTGCGTCGAGAAGGGGAAGTTTCCCTGAAAGTGTTTCTCGATATGTGCCACGAAGACGGTGTGGAACCGAGAAAAAGCTACTCTGGCAAGCTGATGGTGCGCCTGCCCGCCGAGCTGCATCAACGGGCCGCAATGTCCGCGGCATCCCATGGTAAAAGCCTCAATGCCTGGCTGGCCGAAGTCGTGGAGCAGGCGTCCGCCTGATGGGCGACACGGCAACGCATTCAGGTCTGTTCACCTTCGTCGTTTCCCGCAATCAAAATTCTGGATTCCCATGACCTACTGCGTTGCCATCAAGCTCGATGCCGGGCTCGTTTTTTTGTCGGACTCGCGCACCAACGCGGGGCTGGACCAGATCAGCACCTTTCGCAAGATGATCGTCTATGAAAAACCGGGCGACCGCTTCATGGTGCTGCTGTCGGCGGGCAACCTGAGCATTTCGCAGTCGGTGCGCGAGATTCTGCAGGTCGAGCAGATCAAGGACGCCGAAAGCGGCGAGGCCATCACCATCTGGAACGCGAAAAGCATGTTCGACGCCGTGCGCGTGCTGGGCGCGGCCGTGCGCCGGGTGCACGAGCGCGACGCGGCTTCGCTGCGGCAGGCGGGGGTGGAGTTCAACGTGTCGCTGATCTTCGGCGGGCAGATCCAGGGCGAGGGCATGCGCCTGTTTCAGGTGTATTCACCCGGCAACTTCATCGAGGCCACGCCCGAGACGCCGTATTTTCAGGTGGGCGAGTCCAAATACGGCAAGCCCGTGCTTGACCGCGTGATCACGCCGGCCACGCCGCTCAACGAGGCCGCCAAGTGCGCGCTGGTGTCGATGGATTCCACGCTCAAGTCCAATCTGTCGGTGGGCCTGCCGCTTGATATGGTGGTGTACGAGGCCAACCGTTTCCAGACCGACAAGGTGGTCTGCATCGACGAGAACAACCCCTATTTCCAGATGCTGCACGGCAGCTGGGGGCAAAAGCTGCGCGAGGTGTTCGACAGCATCGAAGACCCGGTGTGGGACGGCGCGGCCACGCAGATTCCGCTGATGGCCACGCTGGGCCGCGCCAAGCCGCTCAAGAAGATCACCACGCCCGACGAGAAACTGATTTGAGCCTGATCGTCTTCTCCCACGCCAACAGCTTTCCCGCGGGCACCTACAACGTGCTGTTCAAGAGCCTGCGCGCGCGCGGCTTCACGGTGCGCGCGGTCGAAAAATTCGGCCACGACCCACAATACCCCGTCACCAACAACTGGCCGCGCCTGGTGCAGCAACTGGCCGACTTTGCCGAGCGCGAGGTGCAAAAGGCGGGCGAACCGGCGTTTCTGGTGGGCCATTCACTGGGCGGTTTTTTGAGCCTGATGTGCGCGGCGCGCCATCCCCACCTGGCGCGCGGGGTGCTGCTGGTGGATTCGCCCCTCCTGGGCGGCTGGCGCGCCACCACGCTGGGGG
>JBGSNW010000051.1:0-1888 GCA_041739435.1 Burkholderiaceae bacterium | reverse complement strand
GGACGCGACGCTGCCGGCCACCCGCGTCATTGCCGTGGACACCACGGCCGGCTGCCGCGACAGCCAGTACTCGGAACTGTCTCGCCTGTGGGAACTGGAAAGTGGCACCGACTGCGGCACCTTCGGCATTCGCGGCTACCGGCCCATCAGCCTGTCGCTGATCGCGTCCAGCAGCGTCAACCGCCAGCCCAGCTCCGACGCCCCCGACCACACCGCGACCAGCATCACGCCCTACCGCCGCACCGAAACCCGCATCCAGCTGTCGGTGCGCACCAAAATCGCACAAGGCCTGCTGACGGGCGGCCACCCCACGCGCAGCGATTCGCTGTGGTTTGGCTACACGCAGCAGTCGTACTGGCAATTTTTCAACCGCGGGTTGTCACGGCCGTTTCGCACCACCGACCATGAACCCGAGGTGATCTATGTCCACCCGACCGATGCCAAACTGCTCGGCGGCTGGCGGCTGCGCTACAGCGGCGTCGGGTTGGTCCACCAGTCCAACGGCCAGGCGCTGCCGCTGTCGCGCAGCTGGAACCGCGTGTACCTCATGACCGGCCTGGAAAAGGGCAACGACTTCAATGTGCAGGCACGTGCGTGGCAACGCCTGCCCGAAGGCAACACCCGCGACGACAACCCCGGCATCAGCAACTACATCGGCCGCGCCGAGGTGGCGGGCACCTGGCGCTTCAAGACCCACCACACACTGGGTGCCACCGTGCGCACCCCTCTCAACTCCATCCAACGCGGCTCGGTGAGGCTCGAATGGATGCGCCCCCTGGGCCACCGCACCGACGCCGTGGGCCTGCGCCTGCACACCCAGCTGTTCACGGGCTACGGCGACTCCCTGATCGACTACAACCGCCGCCGCACCGTGCTGAGCGTGGGCCTGAGTCTGGTGGATTTTTGAGCATGGCGACCTGGAGCGGCAATGGGCGTTGAGGATCGGGAATGGTGGCGCGAAGCCCAGCAAAAACGCAGACCTGAGGTGGGCCACGGAATTTCTCGCGGAAAAACCACGTCACCACTCCGATCCGACGATGCATCCCTTGCCCATGCGTTGAAATGGGGCCACTGGGGCGTCATCGCCTTCTGGCTCGCGGTCATGGGCGTCGTCTATCTGGGAATGACCCACTACCTCAAGCCCAAACCCCTGGTGATCACGCAACAGGGAGAAGTCCGAATCCCCCGCGCTCGTGACGGTCATTTTTATGCCCCGGGCACGGTGAACAGCCGTCCGGTGCGCTTCTTGATTGATACTGGCGCTTCGACCGTCACCGTCAGTGCGAAATTTGCCGCATCCGCCGGCCTGGTCGGTGGCGAGCCCACCATCTTCCACACGGCCAACGGGCCGATCAACGGCCGTGTCCTGCGCGGCATCCCGGTCACGATGGGCCCCGTTTCCGTTTCAGGCGTCACGGTCGGCATCGGTCTGGTGGGCCTGTCCGACGGGGACGGGCTGCTGGGTCAAAGCTTTCTGTCCAAGTTCCGGATCGAGATGACCCGGGACGAGTTGGTTCTGCACGCCTTGTAGTTGTTCGAAAGCGCCGTTCGGCCCGGAGCGTCACCCATCAACGTGAAAACGCCCCAGAACCCGAAACGGGCGCTGGGGCGCATGAGGATTGGTGGCCTGGGGCCCTATCGAAAAACCCGCTGCAAGCCGCGCCAGCATTGGGTTTCAGCTATTTTTGAAAATTCTGGGTACAAGTCAGGGTACAACCGCTCCATCGTTGTTTTTCAGGCAAAAAGTGTAAGCGTGCGGTGATCCCGTCTTGACGAGGATCGGCAGTCTCAGGTAGTCGTGACTGGGGCCTGCCAGCGATGCGGCAGCAGCTCGTCCACGCGACTTGCCGGCTGCGTAGGCAGCCGCTCCAACACATCCTTCAGGTAT
>JBGSNW010000458.1:0-2617 GCA_041739435.1 Burkholderiaceae bacterium | reverse complement strand
AGCCCGCCAGGCTGCGTCACCGTCATGCCGCGCTCCTGCGCGGTGGCCACCACGGCACGCGCCAGCGGGTGTTCACTGCCGCTTTGCAGGCTGGCGGCGACCGCCAGTTGTTCTGCCTCGTCGTCGCCCGTAATGACAAGCGCCGCAGGTCCGTCCCAAGAAGCGAGGGCCTCCACGGGGGGCAGCGACGCACGCGCAGCGGGGGGGCGTGGGGGCACAATGAATGCCACCAGCCGCGGCCGACCCACGGTCAGCGTGCCGGTCTTGTCGAACGCCACCGTGTCCACCTTGTGGGCAATCTCCAGCGCCTGCACGTCCTTGATCAAAATGCCGTGCTTCGCGGCCACCCCGGTCCCCGCCATGATGGCCGCTGGCGTGGCCAGGCCCAGTGCGCAGGGGCAGGCAATCACCAGCACCGCCACCGCGTGAATCAGCGCAACTTCCACACTGGTCCCCACGGCCAGCCAGCCCAGCAGGGTGGCCAGCGCAATCAACAGCACCACCGGCACAAACACGGCCGACACCTGGTCCACCAGGCGCTGAATGGGGGCCTTGGCCGCCTGGGCATCTTCCACCAGGCGGATGATGTGGGCCAGCACACTTTCGCTGCCCACCGCACTCACCTGCAGCACCACGCGGCCGTCGCCGTTGATGCTCCCGCCGGTGAGCTTGTCGCCGGGCAGCTTGGTCACGGGCAGCGGCTCGCCGGTCAGCATCGATTCATCCACCTGGGTCTGCCCTTCCTGCAGCAGCCCGTCCATGGGGATGCGCTCGCCGGGCCGCACCACCAGGCGCTCGCCCAGCAGCACCTCGGCCACCGGCAGGTCGGCTTCTTCCCCTGTGCCCTGCAGCACATGGGCGATCTCGGGCCGCAGGGCATGCAGCGCGCGTATTGCCGTGGTGGCCTGGCGTTTGGCGCGCGCCTCCAGCCACTTGCCCAGCAGCACCAGCGTCACCACCACGGCCGACGCCTCAAAATAAAGATGTGGCATGGCATCCGGCGCCGCATTCATCCACAACCACATCGACAAACCCCAGCCCGCACTGGTGCCAATGGCCACCAGCAGATCCATGTTGCCGGTCAGCGCCTTCAGCGCATGCCATCCGGCCTTGTAAAAACGCGCGCCCAGGATGAACTGCACCGGTGTCGCCAGCAAAAACTGCTGCCAGGCCGGCAGCATCCAGTGCTTGCCCAGCAGGTCGCCCAGCATGGGACCGACCAGCGGAGCCGACAGCAGCAGCCCGATCGCGACCGGCGCAAAACCGGCCCAGGGCGACAGGTCTTCCGCCAAGACGTCTTCGGGCGTGCGCGGCTCATAGCCTGCATTGCGCACCGCGCGGCGAATCTGTGCGTCGATCTGCGCCGAAGGTGCATACACCACACGCGCCGACTCGGTCGCTAGGTTCACGGTGGCGTCCTGCACGCCGGGGATCTTGCGGATGGCTTTCTCGACGCGCGACACACACGACGCACAGGTCATGCCGCCAACGCCAAGATCCAGGGTAGAAAAGGAGAGGATGGGGGCTGTCATGGACAAATGATCAACCTTGTCATGAGGGCAAGGGCAAGGCTTGATGCAGATCAACCTCATTCGATGGAAGGACTTGATCTCACACGGCTTGACCTTACCATCATGGCAGAGTTCCGACTCCAAGTCTCTCCATCTGAAACCGAAAGGACCACGTCATGAACCAGACCTTCAACGTGTTGGGCATGACCTGCGGCCATTGTGAGCGCGCCGTGACCCAGGCCGTCAAAACCCTCGACCCCCAGGCTGAGGTCCGGATAGACCGCGCCGCTGGCAAGGTCGAAGTGACGTCGGACCAGCCGCGCGACGCCCTTGTCGCGGCCATCACCGAAGAAGGCTACACCATCGCATGAGCCCAGCGCCGGGCCGCCCCAAGCAAGTTTCAACCCCCTTGGGGCTGAGGGCTGCGGCTCCGGGCCTGCCCGCGCAGGGCCGGACAGCCCGAAGGGACGCTGACTCTGGCAGCGCCTCGTCCAGCGAACCGCGCGCAGCGGGGAACGTGGGGAGAAGGCCATGACCACCGCACCCCCTGACCCCGCCACGCTGTACCCCGCGCTGGCCACGGTGCATCCGGCATGGGCCACGCTCGGCCGTGCGGCCGGGCCACACCACTTTGCCGCGGGCGTGCCGCTGTTTGAAGAAAGCGCGCCCTGCCAGGGCTTTCCGCTGGTGCTCGACGGCGAGGTCAAGGTTTCGCGCTCGTCGGGCGACGGCCGTTCGCTGGAGCTGTACCGCGTGGTGCCGGGCGAACTGTGCCTGGTGTCGTCGGCCAGCCTGTTTCGCGGCCAGCCACTGTCTGCCCACGGCGTGACCACCTGCCCCACCACGCTGCTGATGATCCCGCCACCCGTGTTTGCGCAGTGGCTGGAAAGCGCGGTCTTTCGCCAGGAGGTGCTGGCGCTGTTTGCCGAGCGCATGGCCGACCTGACCAGCCTGATCGACGCCGTGGCGTTTCAAAAGCTCGACCAGCGCCTGGCCGCTACCCTGCTCGGGCACGGGCAAGACCTCGCCGTCACCCACCAGGCGCTGGCCGACGACCTGGGCACCGTGCGCGAGATCGTCACGCGGTTGCTGCGCCGCTTCGAGCG
>JBGSNW010000551.1:0-2220 GCA_041739435.1 Burkholderiaceae bacterium | reverse complement strand
AGCCCACCGTGACCCGCATCGGCGCGGCCTCCATCGCGCTGGGGCTGCTTGCCGCCGGCGCGGGCATGCAGTTTGGCACGCTGGCACAGGCCAAGACCCTGGCGGTGGCCGTGCTGTCCATCCGCCACTTTTTCATGCCGTTGGTGGCCTGGGGCCTGTCGCACCTGTTCGGCCTGAACCCCGCGCAGGCCACCGTGCTGCTGGCCTTCTCGGCCCTGCCCACCGCCTCCAGCTGCTACGTGCTGGCCGCGCGCATGGGCTACAACGGGGCCTACGTGGCGGGGCTGGTGACCTTGTCCACGGTGCTGGGAATGGCGAGCCTGCCGTTTGCCCTGGGGGTTTTGAGGTAGGTTTTGCCGGATCTTCAGGCCCTGATCAGGCCAGGGTGGCGGCCTCAAAGGCGGGGTGCAGCTCGTCGATCCAGTGGTCCAGCTCGTCCTGCCCGATCTGCAGATACGCCAGGCAGGCCGCGCCGTGGTGCTGCCATTCGCGCAGTTCACTCAGCCCCTCATGCTGGTGCACCAGGTGTTCGGCAATCAAGCCCATGGCCACCAGCCGGCGCACGTCCTCCGGAAACCCGGTGTCGGCCAGCACGGTGAAGTCGTGGTGCAGGCGAATCGCAATCGCCACCTCGGGCGGCAGGCGCCATGTCCGCGCCACGATGGCGCCCACCACTGCATGGTCGGTGCGGTGGTTGACGTTTTCGGTCTGGGTGAAGGTGCGGTCCCGGCGGGCCAGCGCCTCGGTCAGGGTGCCGGCGTAGCCTTTGACCCCCTGCATCAGCACCGGAATGCCAACGTGGCAGAACAGGCCTAAGCTGTAGGCCAGACTCGGGCTGAGGCTGTAGAGCCGCTCGGCAACGTGCTCGCAGGCAATGGCACGGCGGTGCGAGCTTTCCCAGAAATGTTCGAGCAGGGGCGACTGCACCTTCAGCCCGTTTCGCACCAGAAACCCGGTCAGCAGCCGCACCGAGGGCGCCATGCCCAGCACAGTAAGCGCCTGCCCCACCACCTGCACCGGATGGGTCAGGGCATAAACGGGGCTGTTGGCCTGGCGGATCAACGCGGCCGCCATGGCGACATCGGCGCTGGCGATCTGGCTCACCGCCTCGGTGTCGGGCTCGGCGCGGGCGGTGGCGTCCTGCAGGCGCCGCAGGAGTTCAGGGCACGGCGGGATGACGATGTCCCGCACCGGCCCACTTTTGCGGGCCCGATCAAGTTCGTCGTGGATGCGTTGGGTGTTCAAGTGGAGCTTTCAGGGGCTGAGGCTCGGGCGCGTGCCCGGAATAACCGTCGGGCCTGCCCAGGTGGGCAACGGCCCAAGCTTCAAATTCTGCCTCAAGGCGTTTGGCGGCCCTGGAACTTTGTTCTTAGGCCCGGCAGCGAAGCCAGGCCATGCGCAGAAATTCTTGTGAAAGCGTGCAATATGCCCTGCAATGGGCTCGGGGCTTTCGGGCTTGACTTTTTCGGACAAGCCTTTCGGTTTTACAAACCCAGGGAGTTTGGAAACATCTTCTCCCCACCGCACAACGCCGATGCCCGCGACACGCGGGTGATGCGACTCGATCTTCACCAACCACCACGGAAGTCAATTCACCTTGCAACCCCGGACTTCCTCAATTCAGTTGGTACGGCGGTAGGGGGCAGGTCAGATCACCATGACTCTCAATCGCCTTGGCCATGTACTCAAGTGCAGGCTCGTCGCTCTTGGCGGGTTGCATCCGCTGCGCCTGGCCAAGTAGCGCTTTCGCGTGCTCCCAAGACAGTTGGGATTCCTGTTGCGTTGTTCGATCTACAAGTACAGGTGCTTCGTAGCCAAGGCGCTCAATCATGTCGAGTTCGACTTCCGCAAGGCGGATTCGCAGTAGTAGCCAATACTCGCACGAGTCGCTGCCTTGGAAGGATGCACACAGCGAACCGCCGTCTCGGAGTACCTCCACGGAGTTCAGTGCAGCGAAAGAGGGGAGCATTTTGTGTGAGGCCTAACGTTTGAGCTAACCGGACCCATTGCGGCGTGTGGCTAAAAGCCCAGAATGAAATGGCGGGCTTTTGGCCACACGCCGCAATGGGTCCGGTTGAGTGATGGGATGGACTCCCCCGTTTGTTTGCGCGAAATTCGCGTTCTGGTCTTCATGGGCGTGTGGATCAGGTCTTCATCAAACGAAAGGAGTCCGACATGAATGCTACAACCGTTGCCGTTGATTTGGCAAAGTCTGTCTTC
>JBGSNW010000550.1:0-1847 GCA_041739435.1 Burkholderiaceae bacterium | reverse complement strand
GCTGGGGCACGCCGCGCAGCCTGGAATTCACCGCCCGGGACCACGTGGACATCGGCACGCCGCTGGGGCTGGACTTCGACATGGGCGTCAAGCTCGCGGGCTCGCGCTTCACCTTCATGCGCGGCCCCATCGCCCGGCTGCATCGCGCGCTGGCCGCCTTCATGCTCGACGTGCAGACGCAGGCGCATGGCTACACCGAGTGCTACACACCCTATGTGGTCAACGCCGAAACCCTGCGCGGCACCGGGCAACTGCCCAAGTTTGAGGCCGACCTGTTCGCCGTGAAAAAGGGCGGGCAGGAAGGCGAGGAGCTGCCCGACACCCAGGCGCTGTACCTCATCCCCACCTCCGAAGTGACCCTGACCAACACCGTGCGTGGCGCCGTGCTGGCCGAGGCCGACCTGCCCATCCGGCTCACCGCCCACACGCCGTGCTTCCGCTCCGAAGCCGGCAGCGCGGGCCGCGACACGCGCGGCATGATCCGCCAGCACCAGTTCGACAAGGTCGAGATGGTGCAGATCGTGCACCCCGACAAGAGCGACGCGGCGCTGGAAGAAATGACCGGCCACGCCGAGGCCATCCTGCAAAAGCTGGGCCTGCCCTACCGTGTGATGAGCCTGTGCACCGGCGACATGGGGTTTGGCGCGGCCAAGACCCACGACCTGGAAGTCTGGCTGCCCGCGCAGGACACCTACCGCGAAATCAGCTCGATTTCCAATTGCGAGGCCTTCCAGGCCCGCCGCCTGCAGGCCCGCTTCAAGAACGCGCAGGGCAAGAACGAACTGGTCCACACCCTCAACGGCTCCGGCCTGGCCGTGGGCCGCACGCTGGTGGCGGTGCTTGAAAACTACCAGAACGCCGACGGCTCGGTGACCGTGCCCGAGGTGCTGCGCCCCTACCTGGGCGGCACCGAAGTGCTGCGGGCCTGATAGAATCCGGGGCTTCGCGGAGAGGTGGCAGAGTGGCCGAATGTACCTGACTCGAAATCAGGCGTACCGCAAGGTACCGTGGGTTCGAATCCCACCCTCTCCGCCAGAAAACCAGTAGAAACGGGGCCTTGTGCCCCGTTTTTCATTTCTGCTTCGCTCGCGATTCATCGGCGTCAGACCACGAGGTGTACAAACGCCGCGACGAGCGCGAGCGGCAGCTTGCCCGCCGCGCGCATCGACTGGCGCTTCGGTGACGCAGCGTCCATGGCGGCACGGGGGGCGCACACGATCCCACCCAGGATGCCGGATGGACGACGGCAGGTGTTTGCCCAACAGCCAATCTGGCGAACAGCTCCTTGCCGTTGAGGGCGGAGTCCCGGTAAGGGGTTAGCGAAGTAATCGGGGCTGCCCCTGCCGCAAATCGTTCCGAAAATCAGTCGCGAGCATGCTGCATTTCCATGCAAATCAACTGCTTAGCGCGACTGACTTCAGAGCTGTCGCATCCCGGGTGATCATATGGATATTTCACAATCATCCGGGACGCGACATCTAGCCACTTCATGTTCTGAGACCGAACGAGGCTGTGCAAAAAGTCCCGTGCACATCAAATCGGGATGGTTTCAGGAGTACTCGACTCCGTCCCGACCTGACGTTCGCGCCGTACAGCTGGATCTGAGGGGTCGATTTTCGGCAATGCAGATCATCGAACCGCCTGTTTAGGTTATTGCACAGCCTCAACGGTTGAATTCACTGTCCGCCGAAAGCGGTCCGGTGGAATGATGGGATGGACTCCCCCGTTTGTTTGCGCGAAATTCGCGTTCTGGTCTTCATGGGCGTGTGGATCAGGTCTTCATCAAACGAAAGGAGTCCGACATGAATGCTACAACCGTTGCCGTTGATTTGGCAAAGTCTGTCTTC
>JBGSNW010000048.1:0-1535 GCA_041739435.1 Burkholderiaceae bacterium | reverse complement strand
CCGCCCGCCCGCCCACGCCCGATTCATCAGCGGCTTCACGCTGATGCCGTGCAGCAGGATCGAGAGCGTCACCACGATCAGGGTGATCTGCATCAGCTGCAGGGCCAGCGGCTCGGGCAGGCCGTGCTGGATGGCGAACATCAGGTAGTACAGCGAGCCGATGCCGCGCACGCCGAACCAGGCGGTCATGCAACGCACGGGGGTGAGCGTGCGGGTGCCCAGAAGGCCGATCATCACGCTCAGCGGACGGGCCACGAGAAACACGAACAGCGCCAGTCCCACGGCCATCCAGCTCCACGAATCGAGGTAGAGCGAGCCGCCGAGCAGCAGCACCAGCATGAGTTCGGACAGGCGCTCCAGGTGCTCCTTGAACACCAGTGCACCCTCGCTCACGGTGCATACCTGCTCCCCGACCGAGGCCGAGGGCCGTGCCGCGTCCAAAGAGATCGACGGACCTGCCGCGGCAGCATCGATCGCACGGCGGGCGAGCCGCATCTCGGTCTGACGCAGGGCCACGGCCCCAAAGAACACGGCCAGAAAGCCCCAGGCATGCAACCACACGCTCAGGCCGTACACCACACCGATGAAGCCCAGGCCCAGGAAGTCGTCGAGCAATTCATGGCGCTGCGGCGCACCGCGCAACCACCGGCCCATGCGCGCCAGCGCCACGCCAGACACCACGCCGATGGCGATGCCACCCACCGTGGCCCAGACCACGTCGACCAGCACCCACTGCACGCCACCCTCGCCGAGGTTGTGCAGGCCGAGCAGACCCAGCCCCAACATCACGAACGGAAAGGCCGAACCGTCGTTGAGGCCGGCCTCGCAGGTCAGCGTGAAGCGCAACTGGTCGCGGTCACCGGGGTGGCGGCTCTGCACGTCGGTGGCCAGCACCGGGTCGGTGGGGGCCACGATGGCCCCCAGCAGGACTGCCGCGCCCAGCGACAAGCCCAGTGCCCACACGCCGTACGCAGCCACCAGGCCCACGGTGAGCGCCATGGACGCACTGGCCAGCAGCAGCGGCGCGCGCCACCGCCGCCAACTGAACGGCACCGGCATCTTCACGCCCGCGGAAAACAGCGAGATCAGAACCACCACCTCGGTCAGCCCTTCCAGCCGCGCCGATTCCTTCAACGGATTGAAGCGGAAGGCGCCGAGCACGGTGGGGCCCATGAGCAGGCCCACCGTGAGGTAGAGCATGGCGGGCGTGATGGGCAGGCGCTTGAGCAGCGTGGGCGTGACACCCATGATGAGCAGCAGCCCACCAACGAACAGGAACCATTGGGCGGTGGTCATGGGCGGCGGTGGGGCGGCCGTTTCCCTGGCGGGGAACCGCAACCGCGTTCAGGAAACCACGAGCTTGCGTGGTGCCGGTGGGACGCGGGTGTTCAGCGCGCCTTGATCTGGCCGCCGTCATCCGACAGCACGATTTCGACACGGCGGTTGAGCTGGCGGCCAGCGGCCGAATCGTTGCTGCCCACCGGATGTGCCTCGCCGTAGCCGCGTGCGGCCACGCGGCCGGACGCAATGCCCTG
>JBGSNW010000413.1:0-2480 GCA_041739435.1 Burkholderiaceae bacterium | reverse complement strand
ATCGGCCGGTGAGGAGACGGACTCGCGCAACAGCACCGTCACCTCGCCCTTGAGCACGGCGCGTGAAAGCGCGGTGAGCTGCAGCGTGTTGTACGCCTGCGCGTTGACGGCCAGGGCGCCCTGCGCGATCAGCTGGCGCAGCACGCCGCGCAGTTGCACTTCGCTGAGCGTGCGGCCAACGCCGAAGGTGCTGAGCGATTCATGACCAAACTGGGTGACTTTTTCGGTGGGCTTGCCGCGCACGATGTCCATGATGTGGCCGGCGCCAAAACCGATGCCGCTGTGCTGCTGCACGCGGTAGACGGTGCTGAGGAGCTTGCGCGCGGCGTCGGTGCCGTCCCAGACGGCGGGGGGCTGCAGGCAGTTGTCGCAATTCTGGCAGGTGAGTCTGGCCCCCACGCTCCCCACTTCGTGTGGTTCGCTGCCCCCCGAGGGGGCTCGCCCGCCTTGGGGCGGCCCGGCGGCGGGCAGTTGCTCTCCGTAGACTTCACCGAAGTAGCCGAGCAGTCGCACACGCCGGCAGTCGGTGGCTTCGGCCAGGGTGAGCAGCGCGTCCAGCTTGCCGCGCATGACCTGCTTGAACTCCTCGCCCGCGGGGCTTTCGTCGATCATGCGGCGCTGGTTCACCACGTCCTGCAGGCCGTAGGCCATCCAGGCGTTGGCGGGCAGGCCGTCGCGGCCGGCGCGGCCGGTTTCCTGGTAATAGCCTTCGATGTTCTTGGGCATGTCCAGATGCGCCACAAAACGCACATCGGGTTTGTCGATGCCCATGCCGAAGGCGATGGTGGCCACCATGACCACACCGTCCTCGCGCAGAAAACGATCCTGGTGGTTTTGCCGCACCGCGCTGTCCAGACCGGCATGGTAGGGCAGGGCCGTCATGCCGGCCTTGGCAAGCGTCTGCGCGAGGTCCTCCACCTTCTTGCGGGTCTGGCAATACACGATGCCGGCGTCGCGCCCCTCGGGGCCGGTGTGCTCGCGTTCGATGAAGCGCAGCAGTTGCGCCGTGGCGTCGGTCTTCTCGACGATGGTGTAGCGGATGTTGGGCCGGTCGAAGCTGCTGACAAACTGGCGCGCGCCCTCAAGCTGCAGGCGCTCCACGATGTCGGCCCGCGTCAGGGCGTCGGCGGTGGCCGTGAGCGCCATGCGCGGCACGCGGGGAAAACGTTCGTGCAGCACGGTGAGCGCGCGGTATTCGGGCCGGAAATCGTGGCCCCACTGGCTCACGCAGTGCGCTTCGTCGATGGCGAACAGGCTCAATTGCCCGCGCGCGTACAGCGCGTCCAGCTGGGCCAGAAAGCGGGGCGTGGTCACGCGCTCGGGCGCGGCGTACAGCAGGGTGATGTCGCCGCGCAGTAGGCGCTTTTCCACCGCGTTGGCCTCTTCGCCGCTGAGCGTGGAGTTGAGGAACGCGGCCGAAACGCCAGCCTCGTGCAGCGCGCCCACCTGGTCGTGCATCAGCGCGATCAGCGGCGACACCACCACGGTGATGCCCTGCCCCGCGTTCTGGCGCGCGATGGCGGGGATCTGGTAACACAGGCTCTTGCCGCCACCCGTGGGCATGAGCACCAGCGCGTCGCCGCCCGCGACCACATGGTCCACGATGGCCTGTTGCGGACCACGAAAGGCGGCGTAGCCGAAAACGTCGCCGAGGATGGATTCGGCCGAGGGGGTCGAAGAAGGTGTGGAAAGGGTCACGGGGTTAGGGATATTGCTACTTTATAAATAGCTATAAACGTCCATTTGACGGGGGCTAAAGGCATATTTGATGCCTAAATTGGTGAAAAACGAGGCTGCTCCATTCTGCCGCAGGCCCATGGGCCAGCGAGAACGCAGCGGGGGCCGGACAAGGCAGGCCGGGCGGTCCGCACTTCTACAATGCCCTCATGAAACCGATTGTCTACACCCGTGCCCGCGACCTGCCCGCGCTGCTGGCGCGGCGCATCCTCATCCTGGACGGCGCCATGGGCACCATGATCCAGCGCTTCAAGCTGGACGAGTCGCAATACCGGGGCGCCGGCTACACCGGGCCGGGCAGCCAGGGCAACCGGTTCAAGGACATGGCGCAAGACGTGAAAGGCAACAACGAGCTGCTCAGCCTCACGCGCCCGGACGTCATCCGCGACATCCACGAGGCCTACCTCGCCGCCGGGGCCGACCTGATCGAGACCAATACCTTTGGCGCCACCACCGTGGCCCAGGCCGATTACGACATGGCAGATCTGGCGCGTGAGATGAACTTCGAATCGGCCAAGTTGGCCCGCGCCGCCTGCGACAAGTTCTCCACGCCCGATCGCCCGCGATTCGTGCTGGGCGCCCTCGGCCCCACACCCAAGACCGCCAGCATCAGCCCCGATGTGAACGACCCCGGCGCGCGAAACACCAGCTTTGAAGAGCTGCGCAAGGCCTATTACGAGCAAACCGAAGCGCTGGTCAAAGGGGGCAGCGATGTGTTGCTGGTTGAAACAATTTTTGACACG
>JBGSNW010000348.1:0-2535 GCA_041739435.1 Burkholderiaceae bacterium | reverse complement strand
CCGATCTCCCGAACACGGCGCCGCCCGCCACCGCAACAACTTCGCCGCTCCAGCCGCCCACCTGCGCTGCGGCGGCTTCCACCGCATGGTGCAGAAACGGCGTGCCGTGCACGATGATGCCGCCGCCCACCATGAACATCGCGGCCGTGCCCACGACCGACAGCGTTTTCATGAGCCACGGCGCACTGCGCAAAATGCCCGCGCCTAACCGACGCGTCAACCGTCCGCCGTGGCGCGTCATGTGCAAGCCTGCATCGTCGAGCTTCACGATGCCCGCCACCAGCCCGTACACGCCGATGGTCATGAGCACGGCCACGAGGGCCAGCACCGTCACCTGCTGGGCCAGCGGCGCACCCGCCACCGTGCCCAGCGTGATCACGATGATCTCGGCCGACAGGATGAAGTCGGTGCGGATGGCGCCCTTGATCTTTTCTTTTTCGAGCGCCACCACGTCCACCGCCGGATCGGCCAGCGCGCTGACCAGCGCCGCGTGATGTGCGTCATCCTCCTCGCGCCGATGCAGGAATTTGTGGGCCAGCTTCTCGAAGCCCTCGTAGCACAGGAACAGCCCCCCCGCCATCAGCAGTGGCGTGATGGCCCAGGGCACCACGGCGCTGATGGCCAGCGCCGCGGGCACCAGGATCGCCTTGTTGACGAAAGAACCCCTGGCCACCGCCCAGACCACCGGCAGCTCGCGATCGGCCTGCACCCCCGACACCTGTTGGGCGTTGAGTGCCAGATCGTCCCCCAGCACCCCCGCCGTTTTTTTGGCGGCCATCTGTGTCATGACCGACACGTCATCAAGAATCGACGCAATGTCGTCGAGCAGGGCGAGAAGACTGGCAGCGGCCATGGGGTTCCTGATCTGAAATGTGGACGAGAACGCTCAACCCACCCACTTGCGCGCGTTCTGCCACAGGCGCATCCATGGGCTGCGCTGGCCGATGTCGCCGGAGGTCCAGCTCATCTGCACGTTGCGGAAGACGCGTTCGGGGTGTGGCATCAACGCCGTGAAGCGGCCGTCGGCGGTGGTCACGGCGGTCAGGCCGGCCGGGCTGCCGTTGGGGTTGAACGGGTAGGCCTCGGTGGCGCTGCCGTGGTGGTCCACGAACCGCATGGCGGCAATGGCCTGCGACGCGTTGCCACGCCGGGCAAAGTTGGCGTAGCCCTCGCCATGCGCCACGGCAATCGGCAGACGGCTGCCCGCCATGCCCGCGAAGAACAGGCTGGGCGACGCCAGCACCTCGACCAGCGACAGACGGGCCTCGAAGCGCTCGCTCTGGTTGGTGGTGAAGCGCGGCCAGGCCTCGGCGCCAGGGATGATGTCGGCCAGCTCGGCAAACATCTGGCAGCCGTTGCAGACGCCCAGGCCAAAGGTGTCGGGGCGCGTGAAAAAGCCCTTGAACTGCGCGGCCAGCACCGGGTTGAACGTGATGCTGCGGGCCCAGCCGATGCCCGCGCCCAGCGTGTCGCCATAGCTGAAGCCGCCGCAGGCCACGATGCCGCGGAAATCCTGCAACCGGGCGCGACCGGTCTGCAGGTCGGTCATGTGCACGTCGTGGGCTTCAAAGCCTGCCTCGGTGAAGGCGTAGGCCATTTCCACATGAGAGTTGACGCCCTGCTCGCGCAGGATGGCCACCTTGGGCCGGGCCAGATTCAGGTAAGGTGCGGCAGGGTTTTCAGACGGCGCGAACGTCAGGTGCAGATGCAGGCCCGGATCAGCCGGGTCGCCGGCCGTGGCGTGTTCGGCATCGGCACCGGCCGGGTTGTCGCGCTGCTGGCAGATGCGCCAGCTCACCGAATCCCAGACCTGGTGCAGGTCGTGCAGCGAGGCGCTGAACACCTTGCGGGTGTCGCGCCAGACCTGCACCTCGCCCTTGCTGGCGTCCATGGGGGACGCCGCCGGGCGGGTCTTGCCGATGAAATGGCTGAAGGCGCTCAGGCCGTGCTCGCGCAGCGTCTGCATCACCGCGTTGCGGTCGGCGGTGCGCACCTGCAGCACCACGCCCAGCTCTTCGTTGAACAGCGCCTGGAGCGTGAGTTCGTCGCGGCGCGGCCCCACCTGCGTGGTCCAGTTCTTGGCGTCGCCGCTGTCCATGCGGCTGTCGCCGATGCCGTCGCCTTCGGTGATCAGCAGATCGACGTTGAGCGAGACGCCAACATGGCCCGCGAACGCCATTTCGCAGACGGTGGCGAACAGGCCTCCGTCGCTGCGGTCGTGGTAGGCCAGGATGTGGCCTTGCGCGCGCAGCGCGTTGACCGCGTGGACCAGGTTGACCAGGTCTTGCGGATCGTCCAGGTCGGGCACGGTGTCGCCGGACTGGTTGAGCGTCTGCGCCAGGATGCTGCCCCCCATGCGCTTGCGCCCCTTGCCCAGGTCCACCAGCACCAGCGTGGTGTCGGGCTCCGACGCATCGAGCTGCGGCGTGAGGGTGCCGCGCACGTCGGCCAGCGTGGCAAAGGCGCTCACGATCAGCGACACCGGAGAGGTCACTTTCCGGGTTTCGCCCAGGCCGCCGGGCGTGGCGGGCAAGA
>JBGSNW010000318.1:0-3182 GCA_041739435.1 Burkholderiaceae bacterium | reverse complement strand
CGGATCTCTCGGACGCTGGAGTTGCGGCACCGGCACCACCGAAAAGGCCAGCCCCTCGGCCTGGCCGGCGCCGTGGTACGGGTCCTGGCCCAGCACAACAACGTGCACGTCGGCCAGCGCGGTCAATTCCAGCGCCCGCAGCGGCGCTGGGGGGTAGATCACCGCACCGGCGTCCAGTCGCGCCTGGATGAACGCCCCGAGCTGTTGGCCCTGGGTGCCGGCCATGAACGCATCCACCACTGGCGCCCAGCCGCTGGCCACCGGCCAGGCCTGCGGCGCCCAGGCCGTCAGGCGGGGCGATGGCCCGAGCAGGTCATGGTGTTCGTTTTTCAAGAGAAATAACCCCTTAGCCCCCGTCAGATGGACATGGTCAGCTATATTTACAGGAGTATTTTCAGGAGGAAAACAGTGCCGCCAGCGCTGCGCCGGGGTCGTCGGCACGCATGAAGGCCTCCCCCACCAGAAACGCTTCAACACCGGCATCTTTCATCTTCTTGACGTCTTCGCGCGTCAAAATTCCGGATTCCGTGATCAGCAGCCGCCCCTCCGGCACCTCCTTGCGCAGGGCCAGCGTGGTGTCGAGCGACACCTCGAAGGTGTGCAGGTTGCGGTTGTTGATGCCCACCAGCGGGGTTTTGAGCTGGAGCGCACGCGCCAATTCGTCGGCGTTGTGCACTTCCACCAGCACCGCCATGTCGAGCGAACGCGCCACCGCCTCCAGGTCTTTCATCTGCGCGTCGTCCAGGCAGGCGGCGATCAGCAGGATGCAGTCGGCCCCCATCGCGCGGGATTCGTAGACCTGGTAGGCATCGACCAAAAAATCCTTGCGCAGCACCGGCAGCGGACACGAGGCCCGGGCCTGCTTCAGATAGTCCACCTGGCCCTGGAAGAACTGCCGGTCGGTCAGAACAGAGAGGCAGGCCGCGCCGTTTTCGGCATAACTTTGCGCGATGTCGGCCGGGATGAAGTCGGCGCGCAGCACACCCTTGGAGGGGCTGGCCTTCTTGATTTCGGCGATGACGGCCGACTGGCCCGCCGCGATCTTGCCGCGCAGCGCGCCCACGAAGTCCCGCGTGAGCACGCGGCTCTCGGCGTCGGCCCGGATGGCGGCCAGCGACACCCGCTTTTGCGCGGCGGCAATCTCCTCGCGCTTGACGGCAACAATTTTTTCAAGAATGTCGGACATGAAGTTCCCTGTGTTGATCAAGCGGCCAGCGCGTGCGCCGTGGTCACCAGTTGTTCGAGCTTGGCCTTGGCCGCGCCCGACTCGATGGCGTCGCGCGCCCGGGCCACGCCGGCCTTCATCGAATCGACCACATTGGCCGCGTACAGCGCCACACCAGCGTTGAGGATGACGATGTCGCGCGCGGCGCCGAGTTCGTTGTCGAGCACGCCCAGCAGCATGGTGCGCGACTGCTCGGGGGTTTCGACCTTGAGCGCGCGGTTGCTGGCCATGGGCAGGCCGAAGTCTTCGGGGTGGATTTCGTATTCGCTGATCGCGCCGTTTTTCAGCTCGCCCACCAGCGTGGCGGCACCCAGGCTGACCTCGTCCATGCCGTCGCGCCCGTACACCACCACCGCGTGGTGGGTGCCCAGGCGCTGCAGCGCGCGCACCTGAATGCCCACCAGGTCAGGGTGAAACACGCCCATCAGAATGTTGGGCGCGTCCGCGGGGTTGGTCAGCGGCCCCAGGATGTTGAAGATGGTGCGCACGCCCAGCTCCTTGCGCACCGGCGCCACGTGGCGCATGGCGCTGTGATGGTTGGGCGCGAACATGAAGCCGATGCCCACCTTCGCAATACATTGGGCAATGGCGTCGGGCTTGAGGTTGATGTTGACGCCCAGGCTTTCCAGCACGTCGGCGCTGCCGCTCTTGCTGCTGACGCTGCGCCCACCGTGTTTGCTGATCTTGGCCCCCGCGGCGGCGGCCACGAACATGGAACAGGTGGAGATGTTGAAGGTGTGCGAGCCGTCGCCGCCGGTGCCCACGATGTCCACCAGGTTCGTCTTGTCGGCCACGTGCACCTTGGTGGAGAACTCGCGCATCACCTGGGCCGCGGCGGTGATCTCGCCGATGGTTTCCTTCTTGACGCGCAGCCCGGTGATGAGCGCGGCCATCATCACGGGCGACATCTCGCCGCTCATGATCTTGCGCACCACGCTGAGCATCTCGTCGTGGAAGATTTCCCGGTGCTCGATGGTGCGCTGCAGCGCTTCCTGCGGGGTGATGGGCATGGTGAACTCCTTGACTTTGGGGGAACGGATCGCGTCTTACCGGGATGGATTGTCGGACAAGGCCAGCCGCAGGCCGAATCCGATGAACATGGCGCCGGCCACCCGTTCGAGCAGGCCCATGGCTTTTTGCAGCGCCGTCACACGCCGCGCGATCCACGCGGCCAGCAGCGCCCAGCCCATGTTGACCCACAGCCCGTTGAAGTTGAACACCAGGCCAAGCAGCAGGAAGGCCCAGGTGGCGCCGGTGCCAGTGCTGGTGCTGTGGGTGCCGCCCGGTGCGATGAACTGCGGCAAAAACGCCAGGAAAAACAGCGCCACCTTGGGGTTCAGCGCGTTGGTCCAAAAACCCTGCAAAAATACCTTTTTCAAGGAAATAATGGCCTTGGCCCCCGTGGAATGGTCGTTGTTTGCTACCCATTCCATAGTATTGTGGCGCCGCGAAAACAGCAGCGTGGCCCCCACATACACAAGGTAGGCCGCCCCCAGCCACTTGAGCACGGCAAAGGCCGTGGCCGACGCGGCGATCAGTGCGCTCACGCCCAGCGCCCCCGCGAAGATGTGCACGAAACAGCCCGCGGTGATGCCCAGCGCCGCCACCACGCCCGCACGCGCGCCATGCCGCAGGCCGTGGGTGACGATGTACACCACGTCCGGCCCGGGGGTGAGGTTGAGCAGCAGCCCGGCCACGATGAACAGCGGAAGATGGTTGATCGAGTCCATCATGGTGCCCCCCACGCTCCCCACTTCGTGTGGTTCGCTGCCCCCACAGGGGGCTGAGCTTGCTTGGGGCGGCCCGGCGCGGCGCTCTTCGGCCCCCACGCTCCCCACTTCGTGTGGTTCGCTGCCCCCACAGGGGGTTGAGCTTGCTTGGGGCGGCCCGGCGCGGCGCTCATGCCTTCCCCGCAAAATAATCGTGGATCAACCCGATGGCGCGGTCGATGCCGTCG
>JBGSNW010000296.1:0-3717 GCA_041739435.1 Burkholderiaceae bacterium | reverse complement strand
ACAAGTACGACCTGAGCAGCCTGCGCATCCTGGGCACGGTGGGCGAGCCGATCAACCCCGCGGCCTGGGAGTGGTATCGCCAGCATGTCGGCGGCGGGCGTTGCCCGATCGTCGACACCTTCTGGCAGACCGAGACCGGTGGCCACATGATCACGCCGCTGCCCGGCGCGACGCCGATGGTTCCCGGCAGCTGCACCTTGCCGCTGCCCGGCATCATGACGGCGATCGTGGACGAGGCTGGCAAAGACCTGCCCAATGGCACCGGCGGCATCCTGGTGGTCAAGCGCCCCTGGCCGTCGATGATCCGTACCATCTGGAACGACCCCGAGCGCTTCAAAAAGAGCTACTTCCCCGAGGAGATGGGCGGCAAGCTGTACTTGGCCGGCGACGGGGCGGTGCGCAGTGCCGACCGCGGCTACTTCCGCATCACCGGGCGCATCGACGACGTGCTCAACGTCTCGGGCCACCGCATGGGCACGATGGAAATCGAGTCGGCGCTGGTGGCCAAGACCGACCTGGTGGCCGAAGCCGCCGTGGTGGGCAGGCCGGACGATCTGACGGGTGAGGCAATCTGTGCCTTCGTGGTGCTCAAGCGCCCGTTGCCCACCGGCGACGAGGGCAAGCAGATTGCCAAGGAGCTGCGCGACTGGGTGGCCAAGGAAATCGGGCCTATCGCCAAGCC
The DNA here is from genome assembly GCA_041739435.1 of Burkholderiaceae bacterium. GTDB lineage: Bacteria > Pseudomonadota > Gammaproteobacteria > Burkholderiales > Burkholderiaceae_C > PHCI01. The sequence continues at coordinate 3,035 of JBGSNW010000296.1, read as the reverse complement.
CAAGGACATCCGGTTTGGTGAAAACCTGCCCAAGACCCGCTCGGGCAAGATCATGCGCCGCCTGCTGCGCTCGATCGCCAAGGGCGAGACGATTACGCAGGACACCAGCACGCTGGAAAACCCGGCCATTCTGGGGCAGCTCGGCCAGGCGTACTGAGCTGGCACAACGCGTGGCAGGGTTTGGGTGGCCACCTTAAACGGGTGCGGCGCTGTTGATTGCTACCATACTAATAGCAAACTATCGCCATCTAACGGGGCCAAGGCCCTAAAACGTTCTTGAAAATGCAAAAAAGCCCGCTTCGGTGAAGCGGGCTTTTTTTGGGGAGCAACCGGGTGGTTACTTGAGGCTCAGCACCCAGGCGGCCAGCTTTTTGGCCTCTGCCTCATTGACCTGTGCGTTGGCGGGCATGGGCACCGGGCCCCAGACGCCTGCGCCACCCTTCTGGATTTTGGTGGCCAGTTTGGCGGCGGCGCCCGCATCGGCCTTGTATTTGGCTGCCACGTCCTTGTAGGACGGGCCGACGAGTTTTTTGTCGACGGCGTGGCAGGCCATGCAGTTCTTGGCGGTGGCCAGCGCCTGATCGGCAAAAGCGGGGGTGGCAAGGGCTGCGGTGGTGGCCAGGGCAAACAGGATGCGTTTCATGGGGTCCTCATTAAAAGCGTTTCCGGCAATCCGGGGGGTTACGGTACAGTACCTCAACGCCATTGTAGGGAATCGCGTTGACCGCCAGGTCGGCAGGGTTGACGCGCACACCCGGGAGACCGTGATGTATTTGCTGGGGATCGGAATTCTGCTGATGTTGCTCAAATACCTGGAAATCGGGGCGGTGGCGACGTGGGACTGGATGTGGGTCCTGTCCCCCTTCGCCCTGGCCGCAGTCTGGTGGGCCTGGGCCGATGCCAGCGGCTACACCAAACGCAAGGCCATGGAGCGCATGGACAAGAAGCGGCTGGCCCGCATCAACCGCCAGAAAGAGACCCTGGGGCTGGGCGTCACCAAAAAACGCCGCTGACCGATCAGGGCCGGTAATCGTCCAGCACGGCACCCTTGCTGGCGCTGGCGGCATTGAACGCGAACTTGGCCTGCACCCCGCGGGTGTAGCGCGGTGCCGGGGCCTTCCAGGCCGCGCGACGGCGGGCGATTTCGGCCTCGGGCACATGGAGTTCCAGCAGCAGTTGGCGTGCATCGATGGTGATCGAATCGCCTTCGTTCACGAAGGCAATCGTGCCGCCCGCCGCCGCCTCGGGTGCCACGTGGCCCACCACCATGCCCCAGGTGCCGCCGGAAAAACGCCCGTCGGTGATCAGGCCCACGCTTTCGCCCAGGCCAGCGCCGATCAGCGCGCCCGTGGGCGCCAGCATCTCGGGCATGCCGGGCCCCCCCTTGGGGCCGAGGTAGCGCAGCACCATCACGTCGCCAGCCTTGATCTTGCCGTCCAGGATGGCCTGCAGGGCCGACTGTTCGTCGTCGAACACACGCGCCGGGCCGGTGATCACCGGGTTCTTGAGGCCGGTGATCTTGGCCACCGCGCCTTCGGGGCTCAGGTTGCCCTTGAGGATGGCCAGATGGCCCTGGGCGTACATAGGCTTGCCGATGGGGCGGATCACGTCCTGGTCGGCCCGTGGCGCATCGGGCACGTCCTTGAGCACTTCGGCAATGGTCTGGCCGGTGATGGTGAGACAGTCGCCGTGCAGCAGGCCGGCGTTGAGCAGCACCTTCATCACCTGCGGGATGCCGCCGGCTTTGTGAAGGTCGACAGCGAGGTACTTGCCGCTGGGTTTGAGGTCGCACAACACGGGCGTTTTCTGGCGCACCCGCTCGAAGTCGTCGATGGTCCAGTCCACCCCGGCGGCGTGGGCGATGGCCAGGAAGTGCAGCACCGCGTTGGTCGAGCCGCCCGTGGCCATGATGACGGCCACGGCGTTCTCAATGGCTTTCTTGGTGACGATGTCGCGCGGTTTGATGCCCTTTTTGATGGCCTCGACCAGCACCTTGGCCGACTCCCGGGCCGAGTTCATCTTCTCGTCGTGCGGGTTGGCCATGGTGGACGAGTAGGGCAGGCTGATGCCCAGCGCCTCGAACGCGCTGGACATGGTGTTGGCCGTGTACATGCCGCCGCACGAGCCGGTGCCGGGCACGGCGCGCATTTCGATCTCGCGCAGGTCGGCGTCGCTGAGGTTGCCGGCAGCGTTCTGGCCCACGGCCTCGAACACGCTGACGATGTTGAGATCCTGCCCCTTGTAGTGGCCGGGCAGGATGGTGCCGCCGTACACGTAGATGGCGGGCACGTTGGCGCGCAGCATGCCCATCAGGCCGCCGGGCATGTTTTTGTCGCAGCCGCCAACGACGAGCACACCGTCCATCCACTGGCCCTGCACGCAGGTCTCGATGCAGTCGCTGATGACCTCGCGGCTCACCAGGCTGTATTTCATGCCCTCGGTGCCCATGGCCATGCCGTCGGAAATGGTGGGCGTGCCAAACACCTGCGCATTGCCGCCGGCTTCCTCGATGCCGGCAATGGCCGCATCGGCCAGCTTTTGCAGGCCACTGTTGCAGGGCGTGATGGTGCTGTGGCCGTTGGCGACGCCGACCATGGGCTTCTTGAAATCGCTCTCGACATAACCCATGGCGTAGTACATGGAGCGGTTGGGCGCGCGCGACTTGCCTTCGACGATGGTGGCGGAGCGGGCATTGATCTTGATGACTTTGGGGTCGGCCATGGCGGTCTCTTTGGGGGGAGTGGAACGGAATTCTGGCGAGAGTATGCGCCGCGCCCGGGCTGCGAGTCCAATCTATTTTTCAGGCCGTATTAATATGCACAGCATATGAAAGAGCCCCCAACAGACCCCCCCATCGAATTGCGGCTGTGGCGCCAGTTTGTGGCCGTGGCGGAGGAGCTGCACTTTGGCAACGCGGCGCGCCGCCTGCACATGACGCAGCCGCCGCTCACGCAGGCCATCGCCCTTCTGGAAAAGCGGCTGGGTGTGCGCCTGCTGGACCGCACCAAGCGCAGCGTGGCGCTCACCCCCGCGGG
>JBGSNW010000537.1:0-3187 GCA_041739435.1 Burkholderiaceae bacterium | reverse complement strand
CCCGCGAGCAAGGCGTGCACCACCTGCGCATACACGCGGGCCAGGGCGTTCGCGGCGAGCGCGGCGCGGTGCAGTTCGTTGTCGCCCGGGCGCTGAAGCGTTGCCAGAACCTCTATGAAATCAGGAGCAAACTTTGACGATTCCACGCGGGCCGTGGTCGGTTTTTCGTTCGAAAAATCCACCAGAACCCCGTCCACCCCATCGAGGGACGTGCCCGACATCAGGCCAATGAACAGAGACGAAGAAGCGGTCATGGCGCCATGTTAGCCGCACGGGCGCGAGGGCGGGGCGTCACCCTGCGGCGGCCCTCAAGACCCGGGGGGCGCCTTCGTGGCCACCCGCTTCGTCGCAAGGTTCAATCGGCGCTGGCCTGTTGAATGGAAGCCGCAGCCTGCAGCTGCAGGCGCTGCAAACCGGCAACCGTCATGAAGGCATCACGCGAGGTGGCGGTGATGGGTACCGACTCGCTTTTCCTCGCCACGGTCAAGGGGTCCTGGTGAACGCCGTTGACGCGGAACTCAAAGTGCAGGTGAGGCCCGGTGGCCCAGCCCGTGGCGCCCACGGCGCCGATGGAGTCGCCCTGGCTCACGCGCTGGCCTGCACGAACGCCGATGCGACTCAGGTGCGCGTACACGGTTTCGTGGTTGTTGGCGTGGCGCAAAATCACCACGTTGCCAAAACCGTTCTGCACGCCGGCAAATTTCACCACGCCGTCGCCCACGCTGCGCACGCGCGTGCCGGTGGGCGCGGCGTAGTCCACGCCCAGGTGGGCGCGCCACTTTTGCAGGATGGGGTGAAAGCGCATCTTGAAGCCGCTGGAGACGCGCGAGAACTCCATGGGCGACGTGAGATAGGCCCGGCGCAGGCTGTTGCCATCGGGCGTGTAATAGCCGCCCCTGCTGCCGGGCTCCTGGTACCACACGGCCTGGTACGACCTGCCGCTGTTGACGAATTCAGCGGACAGCACACGACCGGCACGCAGAGGTTCACCGTCGGCCGACAGCACTTCGTAAACGACCGAGAACCGGTCGTCCTTGCGCAATGCACGATGAAAATCAATGTCGCCCGAAAAAATCTCGGCAATCTGGACGGCCACCGCGTCCGGGATACCGGCTTCGTCCGTGGCGGCGAACAGCGAACTGCGGATCGTGCCGCTGCCCATGCGGCTCGACGCCACCAGGGGCGAAGCTTCCAGCCGCGATGCAAAACCCGAAGAAGTGCGCTCCACCACCAGGCGCTGGAACTGGGTGTCGCTGTCACCCACCCAGCGGGCGCTCAGGGTGAGCAGTTCATCGCGTTCAGTGGTCTCGGCCCGCAGCACGCGCCCGGCCCGGCCGTTCAGAGCCTGGCGAACCAGAGGATCCTTGCGCAAAAAAGCGGCGGCGGCGGCGTCCACCACCCCCAGGCGCTGGAGCAGCGTGTCGGGCGTGTCGGTGCTGCGCGAGACCTCCGAGCGGTAGAGCCGCAAATCCGGGATGTCCGCCACAATGCCGCCGTCGGCCGGAGCCTGCGGCGCAACCGCCTCCAGCACCTCGCGCACAGGCAGGTGGGACGGATCAGGGGCCAATTGGGCCACGGCATACGCACCGCCGCCACCGCCCAGCAGCAGTGCCGCGACGATGGCCGAAATCCGGTGGGGGTGGCGTTGTAACATGCCGACAACAGCGTTCCCGGCGGCGATGAGGCCGTTTTTCAAAATAGGATTTCCCGACGAAGCTGGTGGATGATGTTGTGGTTGCCTGTCGCTATGTCGGTCAGGCAACAGACACAGCAGCAAAAAACAGGCCACGTAAAATGGCAGCGAAATTCAGTCCCCGAGTATACCGGCCGACTTTGCGCCGGCATCTGAAAAAACCCTTATGAATCAATCTTCTTCTGTAAAGTTGGGCGACAACTTTTTGGTTACCGATGGTGTCCGAGACGCTCTGGCCGTGACCTTGCGCGGCTGCGAAGAGCTGATTCCGCAGGACGAATGGCTGAAAAAGCTGGCCCGCAGCGAAAAATCAGGGATTCCCCTGAGGATCAAGCTGGGGCTGGACCCGACCGCGCCTGACATTCATGTCGGGCACACGGTGGTGTTGAACAAAATGCGTCAGCTCCAGGACCTGGGGCACACGGTGATCTTCCTGATTGGCGACTTCACCAGCCTGATCGGCGACCCTTCCGGGCGCAACACCACCCGCCCGCCGCTCACGCCCGAGCAGATCAAGACCAACGCTGAAACCTACTACCGGCAGGCCAGTCTGGTGCTGGACCCGTCCAGAACCGAGATCCGCTACAACAGCGAATGGAGCGACCCCCTGGGCGCGCGCGGCATGATCCAGCTGGCCTCGCGCTACACCGTGGCGCGCATGATGGAACGCAACGATTTTCACGACCGCTTCAAGGCCGGCACGCCGATCAGCGTGCACGAGTTTCTGTACCCCCTGATGCAGGGCTACGACAGCGTGGCGCTCCGCAGCGACCTGGAACTGGGCGGCACCGACCAGAAATTCAACCTGCTCATGGGGCGCCACCTGCAGCAGGAATACGGCCAGGAGCCACAGTGCATCCTGACCATGCCGCTGCTCGAAGGCCTGGACGGCGTCGAGAAGATGAGCAAGTCCAAGAACAACTACATCGGCATCAGCGAGGACGCCAACACCATGTTTGCCAAGGTGCTGTCGATCTCGGACACGCTGATGTGGCGCTGGTACACGCTGCTGTCGTTCCAGAGCGAGGTGGCGATTGCGGCGCTGAAAAAGGAAGTGGAGGCTGGCCGCAACCCCAAGGACGCGAAGGTCGCCCTGGCCAAGGAGATCACCGCGCGTTTTCACAGTGCGGCGGCGGCCGACGCCGCCGAGCAGGACTTTGCGAACCGCAGCAAGGGCGGGGTGCCCGACGAGATTCCCGAAATTTCACTGGCCGGCGCGCCGCTGGGCATCGCGCAACTGCTCAAGCAGGCGGGCCTGGCGGCTTCGACGTCGGAGGGCAACCGTCTGATTGACGGCGGCGGTGTGCGGGTGGACTCCAGCGTGGTCGGTGACAAGGGCCTGAAACTCGGCGCCGGCACCTACGTGGTGCAGGTGGGCAAACGCAAGTTTGTGCGGGTGACGCTGGGCTGAGCTTGCTCGAGAGCGGCCCTGCGCGGGGCTACCGCACGATGATGTCCACGCGCCGGTTGCGTGGCTCGTCGGTGTCGTCGGGC
>JBGSNW010000536.1:0-2773 GCA_041739435.1 Burkholderiaceae bacterium | reverse complement strand
GCCGATGAAGACCAGGTAGAGCAGTACGGTCAGCCACAGTCCCTTGTACGCAAACAGCGCCACGCTGACAACGTTGACCACAATCCAGGTCGGCCAGTTCTCGACGTACTTGCGCCCCAGCAGCCACTGACCCAGCAGGCTCGCCGCAGTGGGGAAGGCGTCCCACCAGGGTACGTCGGTGTCGGTGGCGGAATTCAGGAACAGCCCGACTGCAGGCCAGGCGACGGCCAGCGCGGCCAGCGCGGTCCATCGTCCCCGTGCGCCGAGCTGGCGAACCCTCAATGCGCTGCCATCGGGCTGCGTGCCGCGCAGCCATTGCCACCAGCCCCACAGCGCCACGAGCGCGAAGAAGATCTGCAGGCCCGATTCGCCATACAGCCGGCTCTGCCAGAAAAGTGCAAAGTACAGCAGGGAGGCCGCGATCGCCAGCGGCCAGGCCATCGGGTCGACGCGGATGTTGAGCACCACCATCGCCAGCGACAGCAGGACTGCGACGATCTCCAGCCAGGTGACCGGTGATCCCCACAGCGTGAAGGCGCCTGCGAAAAGGGGCTGCAGCCAGGGCAGCAGGGCATCCATCAAGGGGGAGGCGCGTCGCGCACTCGTCGGCGGGCCGCTGGCCGCAGCGAGGCGCTCAGCGCTTCACCGTGGCGATCTGCACCAGGATCTCGTCGGGCTTGACCATGCCCAACTCGAAGCGAGCCTTCTCCTCCACCATCTCCAGGCCCTCTTTCAGATCGCGAACCTCGGCGGCGAGCTGCTCGTTGCGCAGACGCGCGCCCTCGTTGCTGGCCGTCTGCTCCTGCAGCCTGGCGGTCAGTTCCATGACGCGCGGCACGCCGCTCTTGCCGAACCACAACTCGGCATGCACCAGGGCCAGCAAGGCCAGCAGGGCAAGGGTCAGGATGCGCATGGGTCAGCGGGCAGGTGTTCGCGGGGCGGAGTCAGCGCAGATTGTAGAAAGCGCCGCGGCCGGGGTAGCTGGCCACGTCGCCCAGGTCTTCCTCGATGCGCAGCAACTGGTTGTATTTGGCCATGCGGTCCGAGCGCGACAGCGATCCGGTCTTGATCTGGCCGGCGTTGGTGCCCACGGCGATGTCGGCAATGGTGCTGTCTTCGGTTTCACCCGAGCGGTGGCTGATGACGGCGGTGTAGCCCGCGCGTTTGGCCATCTCGATGGCGGCAAAGGTTTCGGTCAGCGTGCCGATCTGGTTGATCTTGATGAGGATCGAGTTGGCGATGCCCTTGTCGATGCCTTCTTTCAGGATTTTGGTGTTGGTGACGAACAGGTCGTCGCCCACCAGCTGTACCTTGTCGCCCAGGCGTTCGGTCAGGATTTTCCAGCCGTCCCAGTCGCCTTCGGCCATGCCGTCTTCGATGCTGATGATCGGGTATTTGTCGACCCAGGTGGCCATCATGTCGGTCCATTCGGCGGCGCTGAGGCTCAGGCCTTCGCCGGCCAACTGGTATTGGCCGTCCTTGTGGAACTCGGAGGCCGCGCAATCGAGACCCAGGGCGATCTGCTCACCGGCCACAAAACCGGCCTTGTCGATGGCCTGCAGGATCATCTGGATGGCGGCTTCGTGGCTGGACACGTTGGGGGCAAAGCCGCCTTCGTCGCCCACGGCGGTGCTGATGCCCTGGTCGTGCAGAATTTTCTTCAGGGCCTGGAACACCTCGGCGCCGTAGCGCAGGGCTTCGCGGAAGCTGGGCGCGCCCACGGGGATGATCATGAACTCCTGGATGTCCAGGTTGTTGTTGGCGTGTTCGCCACCGTTGATGACGTTCATCATCGGCACCGGCATCTGCATGCCACCCATGCCGCCAAAGTAGCGGTACAGCGGCAGGCCCGATTCTTCGGCGGCGGCGCGGGCCACCGCCATTGACACGGCCAGCATGGCGTTGGCGCCCAGGCGGCTTTTGTTTTCGGTGCCGTCCAGGTCGATCAGGGTGCGGTCCAGAAAGGCCTGCTCGGAGGCGTCGAGCCCCAGGACGGCTTCGGAGATCTCGGTGTTGATGTGCTCGACGGCCTTCAGCACGCCCTTGCCGCCGTAACGGCTTTTGTCGCCGTCGCGCAGTTCGATGGCTTCGCGCGAGCCGGTGGACGCGCCCGAGGGCACGGCCGCGCGGCCCATGGTGCCCGATTCGAGCAGCACGTCGCATTCGACGGTGGGGTTGCCGCGGCTGTCCAGGATTTCGCGGCCGACGATGTCAACAATTGCACTCATGGGGTTCCTTATTGGGGGTGGTGAAAATATCAGACCGGGGCGGCAACGCCCTCGACCAGCACCATATTGAAAAACTCGGTGGCACCGGCGCGCTGGGCGCGGGCGGCGCGGTACATCTCGGCGTCGTAGAAGGCCTTGGCCTGGTCGAAGCTGGGGAAGCGCAGCATGGCGATGCGCGCGGGTTGCCACTGGCCTTCCAGGACTTCGAACTTGCCGCCACGGACCAGGTATTCGCCACCGGCGGCGGCCACGGCGGCAGGCGCGGCCGCCATGTACTGCTTGTACTGTTCGGGGTTGGAAACTTTCATGTCGACGATGATGTAGGCAGGTGTCATGAGCGGCCTCGGCTTGTTTTGGGGTGTGGGGCGGGTTCAGGCGTTGAAATCGTTTTCGAGAAAACCGTTCTGTTTGGTGACGCAGTCCAGTGCCAGCAGCGTTTCCAGCAGCGCCTTCATGCGGTGCAGCGGCACCGCGTTGGGGCCGTCGCTCAGGGCGTGGGCCGGGTCGGGGTGGGTTTCCATGAACAGGCCGGCCACGCCCACGAG
>JBGSNW010000258.1:0-1778 GCA_041739435.1 Burkholderiaceae bacterium | reverse complement strand
GACCGCCCTGCGCGGCCAGGGCTTCCAGGCCTTCCAGCACGGCCTGCATGGCGCCGTGGCTGGCGTGGCTGACGCGCCCGGTGGGTTCGGCGAAGGCGGCGCGGGTGAGCCGGTCCATGGGCTCGTGGATGGAATCCACGTGGTCCTGCATTTGGTCGCGCACCTGGCACAGGCGCTTGTTGAGCGCCCCCACCTGGCCCAGCACCTTGGCCTCGTCTTCAATGATGTGGCTGATGCGGTCCAGAAAAAGATTGATGTCGTTGGCCAGCTCGCCAAACTCGTCGGACGACTTCACCGCCGCGCGGTGGCTCAGGTTGGAGCCGGCCTTGGACAGCCGGGCCATGGTGGCGCGCAGCGTAAGCAGGGGCTCCATGCGCAGGCGCAGCAACACGAACAACACAATGGTGTGCAGGATGATGTTGCCCATGCCGAAGACGGCCGACAGGCTCACCTCTTCCAGCCAGTGCGCCAGGTGCGTGGCGCGGTAGTTGCGCACGGTGACGGTGCCCAGCACATCGCCGGGCCTGGACGCCACATGGCACTGCACGCAGAACGGCTCGGCCTGCACCTGAACCTGCGCCTCGTGGTGCACCCCCAGGCGCCATTGGGGTGCAATGCCCTGCGGCACGAAGCCGAACATCGATTCAATGGATTTCACCGTGGCCGCGGACGGCGTGATGGCAATGTCGAGCCCGACCTTGTGGTGGCTTTTCTCGAAAATCGGGTACACCGTGCGCGCCGCCACCGGCCCGCCCCGGTTGAGCATGATGGCCTTGACGTCAGCGGCCAGTTGCTCGGCCACCTCCTGGGTGCGCAACTTTTCCTCGGTGTGGTAGTTGACGATGACAACGGCGAAGCGCACCCCGAGTTCGGCCACGATCACGAAGACCAGCGCCAGAAAGAAGTCGCGCAGCGTGCGCAGGATGAAGGATTCGTCAAAGCGGCGCGGCGCGGCGTCGGTACGCGCCGGGGGTTCAGCGCGTGGACTGGCGGACATGGTGGCAGGCGGATTGCCGGTTTGAACCGGCGCCGGACCGGGGCAGGTATGCCGCGGGGGCAAGGGCTTGCGGACAGACGGATGAGAAAGGCATGCGCTTGTCCGACCACGCCAGCCGGGCAGAAGTTCGGGCCTGGCCGGTCGCCCTGCAAAAAATATATTCTGGGTGCGGGCCGCGCGCCCAGAGGGTTTGTGGCGGGCATGAATCGTGCCTTAGCCTGCGACGGGGGCGCTGCGGGTCGGCGTTCGGTCGGTTCCGTCAGCGTGGGCGCGAGCGCAGGGTGCGGCTCAACAAAATGACCGGAACCAGCCCGACCAGCACCAGTGCCAGCGACGGCAACGCAGCCTCACCCAGCCGTTCGTCGCGCGCCAACTGGTAGGCCACCACCGCCAGGGTGTCGCTGTTGAACGGGCGCAGCACCAGGGTGGCGGGCAGCTCTTTCATCACGTCCACGAACACCAGCAGCGCGGCGGCGGCGGTCGAGCGCCGCAGCAACGGCCAGTGCACGCGCACCAGCAGTGCCAGGCCACCCACGCCCAGCATGCGGGCCGAATCGTCGAAACTCGCCGGAATGCGTGAGTACCCACTCTGCACAGACTGCAGCGCCACCGCACAAAACCGCACCAGATAGGCCCACACCAGGCCCAACGCGGTGGCCGTCACCAGAGACCCCACGCCGGCCTGTGGCGCGGCGGCCTGCAGCCAGCCCACGGGCAGCAGAATGCCCACCACGATCACCGCCCCCGGCACCGCATAGCCCAGCGAAGCCAGTTGCACCAC
>JBGSNW010000190.1:0-2763 GCA_041739435.1 Burkholderiaceae bacterium | reverse complement strand
GGCATCGTCACGCTGATCCAGTCGCTGGGGGCCACGCAATGGTTTGGCATCCGGCTGCCGGTGATGATGGGGGTCACCTTTGCGTCCGTCGCCCCCATGGTCGCCATGGCCAACAGCCATCCGGGCACGGGGGGGGCGAGTCTGATTTTCGGCGCCATCATCGGTGCCGGGATCGTCTCCATGCTGATCGCGCCCCTGGTGAGCCGCATGCTGCGGTTTTTCCCGCCGGTCGTCACCGGCACGATCATCGCGGTGATTGGCATCAGCCTCATGCGCGTGGGCATCCACTGGATTTTCGGCAACCCCGTGGGGCCGACGGCACCCAGTCTCGTCAACCCCGAACACACCAGGTGGCTGGCCGACGCAGCCGCCGCTGCCAGCGCGCCCGGTTCGGCCCTGCCGCCAATGCCCAAAGGCATGGCCATCGTCCCCAGCGTGCCCAACCCGAAGTACGCAGACCTCGGCGGCATCGGCATTGCCGCGCTGGTGCTGGTGTCGATCCTGCTCGTTGCCAAATACGCCAAGGGGTTTATCGCCAATATCTCGGTGCTGCTGGGCATCGTGATCGGCGGCATCGCGGCCACCGCGACAGGCTTGATGAACTTTGACAAGGTGGGAAGGGCGGCCTGGTTCGACCTGGTGCTGCCATTCGGGATCGCCACGCCGACGTTCGACCCGATCCTCATCCTCACGATGTCCTTGGTGATGATCGTGGTCATGATCGAATCCACCGGCATGTTTCTCGCTTTGGGCGAGATGACCGACCGCGAAGTCGACCGGGCAGCCCTCACCCGTGGTCTGCGCGCCGACGGCCTGGGCACGTTGATTGGCGGCATCTTCAACACCTTCCCGTACACCAGTTTCTCGCAGAACGTGGGGCTGGTGGCGGTCACCGGCGTCATGAGCCGGTTTGTCTGCGTGGCCGGCGGCATCATCCTGATCGCCCTGGGCCTCCTGCCCAAGATGGCGGCGTTGGTCGAATCCCTGCCCACGGTGGTGCTCGGCGGCGCCGGACTGGTGATGTTCGGCATGGTGGCGGCCACCGGCATCCGCATCCTGGCGGGGGTGGACTTCAAGACCAACCGCTACAACGCGATGATCGTGGCGATTTCGATCGGCGTCGGCATGATCCCGCTGATTGCGCCGCGTTACCTGCAGTGGATGCCGCACGCCATCCATCCGCTGATCGAATCGGGCATCCTGCTGGCATCCATGGCGGCGGTGCTGCTGAACCTCTATTTCAACGGGGCCGATGGTGACACCCGGGCTTCGGTGGAAGCCGCCCGTCATGCCGACGCGCATTGAAAGACGGCACGCCGCGCTCCCCTTGTCGCAACCCCACGCTGACCTGAACTCACCGCATGTCATGGCACGCCCAACTGCAGCTGGATTACAGCCTTGAGAACGGGCGCAGTGTCGCCCGCTTTTTGCATGATGGCCCGCTGCGCGTGCTGCAAAGCCTGTACCCCGAGGGCGACGCGGTTTGCCACAACGTGCTGGTGCACCCCCCGGGGGGTCTGGTCGGGGGCGATCTGCTGGACGTGGCCGTGACCGTCGGCGCTGACGCCCACGGCTTGGTCACCACACCGGGCGCCACACGGTTTTACCGTAGCAACAGCGAACCAGCCGAACAGCGCGTGTCGGTCCGTCTGGCGCACAACGCACGACTAGAGTGGCTGCCGATGGAGGTCATCGCCCACAGCGGTTGCGACGCCCTGAACCGCGCCGTGTTTGACCTTGCCCCCGGCGCCGAGGTGATCGGCTGGGACGTGACCGCGCTGGGCTTGCCCGGGGCCAATGCCCCCTTTGACACCGGGCGTTTTGCCCAGCACCTTGAAATGACAGGCCACTGGCTGGAACGGGGCCTGATCGACGCTGGCGATGCACGGTTGCTGGACGGCCCGCTGGGTCTGGCCGGACAGCGCTGCGTCGCCACCCTGTTTCATCTGGGTGGCAGCAACCTCCCGCGCGAACGGCGCGATCTGGCGTTGGAGACGGCCCGGCACTGCATCGACGTTCACACCCTGGCCGCCACGGCCGGTGTGACAGCGCCCAATGCGCGGGTGGTGGTGCTCCGGGTGCTGTCCCCCATGGTGGAACCGGCGATGAGCCTGCTGCGCCAGGTGTGGGCCACGTGGCGCATGAATTTATGGAACAAAGAGGCCATCAGCCCCCGTATATGGTCAACTTGATGCTATTTTTAAAGTAGCAATGATCAATTCCGGATGGCTCATACGACTTTGCATTCAAAAATATAACCCGTTCGCCCTGAGCTTGTCGAAGGGCTGCAGGGGCTTCGACCCTTCGACAAGCTCAGGACAGGCCGAGCTCAGGACAGGCCCAGCTCAGCCCGAACGGTTCTTGTTGAATGAACGCAAACGCGTATCAGATCGCGACGAGCTGGCGGATGCCTTTGGCTTCCATCTCACTCCCCGGCCCGCGGGCGATGAACTCGCCACGCTCCATCACCAGGTAGTCATCGGCCAGTTCCTGCGCGAAGTCGTAATACTGTTCCACCAGCAGGATGGCCATGTCGCCGCGGTCGGCCAGCATGCGGATCACACGGCCGATGTCCTTGATGATGCTGGGCTGGATGCCCTCGGTGGGTTCGTCCAGGATCAGCAGCCGGGGGCTGGCCGCCAGCGCGCGCGCAATCGCCAGTTGCTGCTGCTGCCCCCAGCCAGACCAAGAAAGTGAGGTTCACTGTTGAGCGTGCTGCTGGTTCAACACCCAGCAGGGACTACTCGCTGCTGTATGCGGCTC
>JBGSNW010000162.1:0-2116 GCA_041739435.1 Burkholderiaceae bacterium | reverse complement strand
CGGCCCGGCGGTGAAACCGGCCCCCACGCTGCGCCGCTGCGCGGCGCTCATGCAGCCAGCGCGGCGCGCATCTGGTCGATCACGCCCTGGTAGTCGGGTTTGCCGAAGATCGCGCTGCCGGCCACGAAGGTGTCGGCGCCGGCGTCAGCCACGCGACGGATGTTGTCGGTCTTGATGCCGCCGTCCACCTCCAGCCGGATGTCCTTGCCGCAGGCGTCGATGCGGCGGCGCACGTCCTCGATCTTGCGCAGCGCCGAATCGATGAAGCTCTGGCCACCAAAGCCCGGGTTGACCGACATGATGAGCACCAGGTCAATGTCGTCGATGACCCAGTCGAGCACGTCCAGCGGCTGCGCGGGGTTGAACACGAGTCCGGCCTTGCAGCCTTTGGACTGGATGGCCTGGATACTGCGGTGCACGTGGCCCGAGGCGTCGGGATGAAAGCTGATGAGGTCGGCCCCGGCGTCGGCAAAGGCCGCGGCCAGTGCGTCCACGGGCTGGATCATCAGGTGCACGTCGATCGGCACGGGCACGCCCGCCGACGTTTTTGCGTGTGGCTTGAGGGCCCCGCAGACCATGGGCCCGAAGGTCAGGTTGGGCACGTAATGGTTGTCCATCACGTCGAAATGGATCCAGTCGGCGCCGGCGGCGATGACGTCGCGGACTTCGTCGCCCAGCCGGGCAAAGTCGGCCGAGAGGATGGACGGGGCGATGCGGAAAGTGCGGGTGGAAGACGGTTTCATGCGCCGGATTGTCGCAGTTTGCGGCCCGCCACCCGTGGACGGCGCAAGACCCCTGTGGCCGCTCGGCGCCCCGCCGCGGGTACCATCGTGGCATGCCTTCTTACCAGTTCACCGTGCAGGTCGAGCCGCGATACCTGCCCGACCAGTCCGCGCCGGAGCAACATGTGTTCAGCTTCGCTTACACCGTGACCGTGACCAACAGCGGCACGGTGCCCGCCCAGCTGATCGCGCGGCACTGGATCATCACCGACAGCAACGGGCACGTGGAAGAGGTCAAGGGGCTGGGCGTGGTCGGGCACCAGCCGCTGCTCAAGCCCGGCGAGTCGTTCCAGTACAGCAGCGGCAGCCGCCTTCGCAGCGCCAGCGGCACCATGCACGGCAGCTATTTTTGCGTGGCCGAGGATGGCGAACGGTTCGAGGCCACGATTCCCATGTTCAGCCTCCTCGCCGCCGAAAGCGCCCCGCCGGGCCGACTGCTGCACTAAGGGGATGGTGCCCCCACGCTTGTCGCTTCGCGTACTGCGCTGCCCCCCGAGGGGGTTAAGCTTGCTTGGGGCGGCCCGGCGCGGCGCTCTTCGGCCCCCACGCTTGTCGCTTCGCGTACTGCGCTGCCCCCCGAGGGGGTTGAGCTTGCTTGGGGCGGCCCGGCGCGGCGCTCGGAGCTGCGGCGAACGCTGCCACCGGCAGGGCATTTCGCGCCGAATTCAGGGGCATTCGGATTCATCGCAAAAGTGCTGCAGTAAACTGCCCACACCCCAGCGGCCCACGGGCCCGTTCCCGGGGTTTCAGTGCACGCCTCTTCGTCGGACGCGCCCACTGCGGTTCACACGCCGACTGGCGTGACCGGTTTTTTGCCCTGTGCGCCCTTGCGCCAGGCCTTCTGTCAACCGCGAGGATCCGGACGGATGATCGAATTCATGGACTTCTGGGCCACTTGGCTCAAACCCTCTGCAGGTCTGCCCACGGTGCAGTGGTCGTTGCTGCTGGCCGCGGCCACCGCGACCGGCTACCTGCTGCAGCGCTACACCGGGCTGCCCAAGGTGGTGGGCTATTCGATGCTCGGTACCGTGGCGGGTTTTGCCGGTTTCAGTGGCGCGGTCTGGCCGTTGCAGGGCATTGGCCTGTTCCTGCTGGAGCTGGGCGTGGCGGTGGTGCTGTTCGAGGCCGGCGGCCGCATTCCGCTGCGCTGGTTCCGGCACAACCCGATGGTGCTGGTGCAAAGCGTGGCCGAATCCGCGTTGACTTACTTTGCCGTCTTCCATGCGATGGATGCCCTGGGCTTGGACAAGGCCGTGGCGCACCCGCTGGCGCTGGTGGCCATGGCCGCCTCGCCCGCCGTGCTGGGCCGCGTGATCCATGACACCCGCGCCGCC
>JBGSNW010000148.1:0-1934 GCA_041739435.1 Burkholderiaceae bacterium | reverse complement strand
GTAGGCCAGGATCGCCGGCGCCACGGCCACGTACGCCAGTGCGGCGGCCAGCGGCCAGCCCCAAACGATGTGGGCGTTGGTCAATGACCATTCGGCGCCCGCGAACAGGCCCGACCAGCCCAGCCCGAACGCGATTTGCGCCAACAGGAAGGCCGCCCAGTTGTCGCGAAGTTCGGGCGGATCGTCTGGCCGCGCCAGCAGCCAGCTGTAGAACGCCCAGGCCACCGTGGCCAGCAGCACGTACACGTCGCCGATCACCAGTCGAACCTGCGCCAGCGCGGCCCATTCGCCGCGCGACAGCACCAGCAGCACCCCGGCAATGGACAGCAGCGCGCCCAGCATCTGGCGGCGCGCCACCTTCTGCTTGAAAAACAGCGCCCCGATGCCCAGCATCCAGACCGGGGTGCTGGCCGCCACCAGCGTCACGTTGAGCGGGGTGGAGGTCTTGAGCGCCAGGTACTGCAGCGCGTTGTAGCAGCCCACACCCAGCAGGCCCAGCACGGCAAAGCGTTTCCAGTGGGGCCACAGCAGGCTGCCGCGCCGCAGGACGCTGCCCGCCAGTGGCAAAAGGATCACGAAGGCCAGCGCCCAGCGCAAAAAATTCAGGGTGATGGGCGGCACGAGCCCGGTGACCAGGCGTCCGACCACCGCGTTGCCGGCCCACAGCAGCGGCGGCACCACCAGCAGCAGGGCGGTGGCGGGCGTGAGGCGTTGATTCATGCGGGTAAATGTACCCAACCCGCTGTACCCACCCGCACGGGCCTCACGGGCGCGGCGGCAGGCGAGGTGAAACTCCGGGCATGGAGGGTTGGAACTGCGCAGGGCGGCGTTTCATGGCACCATCGGCACCTCGCATTTTTGCGTCCAGAAAACAGGAGAGACACCATGAGCAAAGCCGTCCGTATCGACCAGAACGGGGGTCCCGAACAACTCAAGCTGGTGGACGTCACCGTCGGCGAGCCCGGCCCGGGTGAAATCCGCATCCGCCACAAGGCGATTGGCCTGAATTTCATCGACGTGTACCAGCGCTCCGGCCTGTACGCGCTGCCCATGCCGTTGCAGCTCGGCATGGAAGGCGCGGGCGTGGTGGAGGTCGTGGGCGCGGGCGTGACCCACCTGAAGGCAGGCGACCGTGCCGCCTACGCCAGCAACCCGCCCGGCAGCTACAGCGAGGTCCGCGTGATGCCCGCCAAGTGCGTGTGCAAACTGCCCGACGCCATCGACTTCGAAACCGGCGCAGCCATGATGCTCAAGGGCCTGACAGTGCAATACCTGCTGCGCCGCACGCAACCACAAGGCGGCCTGAACGTGGGCGACTTCGTGCTGTTCCACGCGGCGGCCGGCGGTGTCGGCCTGATCGCCTGCCAGTGGGCCAAGGCCCTGGGCCTCCAGCTGATCGGCACGGCAGGTTCCGACGAAAAATGCGCGCTGGCCCGTGAGCACGGTGCGGCCTTCACCATCAACTACGCCAAGGAAGACTTTCTGGCGCGGGTCAAGGAGATCACCGGCGGCGCGGGGGTGAAGGTGGTGTACGACTCGGTGGGCAAGGACACCTTCGAGAAATCGCTCGACTGCCTGCGCCCGCTGGGCCTGATGGCCAGCTTTGGCAATGCTTCGGGCCCGGTGCCGCCGTTTGCGCCCGGCATTCTGGGCGCCAAGGGCTCGCTGTACGTCACGCGGCAAACCCTGTTCAGCCACATCACCACGCGCGAGGCCACGCAGGAGATGGCCGACGAGCTGTTCGCCATGGTGACCAGCGGCAAGGTGAAGATCCGCATCGACCAGCGCTTCAAGCTCGATCAGGTGCAGGAAGCACACCGCGCCCTCGAAGCCCGCAAGACCACGGGCTGCACGATCTTCACGCTGTAAGCCGCAACGCGACATGGGCGCCGCAGTGCAGGGCGACTGGCTGGCGGCCCAACGCGCCCGGGCCG
>JBGSNW010000128.1:0-3514 GCA_041739435.1 Burkholderiaceae bacterium | reverse complement strand
AAACGCGCCACGTCGCGGCCCAGCACCTCGATCATGGGCGCGTCGGCCCGGGTGTCCTCGCCCGAGAGCGCGTACAGCAGCTCTTTCTGGCCGTTGCCGGACACCCCGTCGATGCCCACCACCTCGCCCGCTCGCACCTGCAGCGAGATGCCTTCAAGATCCACACCAAACTGGTCTTCGCGCGGCAGCGTGAGCGCGTTGACCTTGAGCACCGTGTCGCCGGCCCTGAGCTCGCGGTGCTCCAGCGCGGGCGGCTCGGCGCCGATCATCAGGCGGCTGAGCGAGGCGTTGCTTTCTTCCTGCGGGTTGCACACGCCCGTGACCTTGCCGCCGCGCAGCACGGTGCAGGCGGTGCACAGTTCGCGGATTTCGTGCAGCTTATGGCTGATGTACAGGATGCTGCAGCCCTCGGAGGCCAGCTTTTTGAGCACCACAAACAGCTTTTCCACGGCCTGCGGCGTCAGCACCGAGGTGGGTTCGTCGAGGATCAGCAGTTGCGGGTTGGTCAGCAGCGAGCGGATGATTTCCACACGCTGCATCTCGCCCACGCTCAGGGTGTGCACCGGGCGGGCCGGGTCGATGTCGAGGCCGTATTCGCTGGCCTTGGCGGTGATGCGCTGCGCGACCTCGGCCAGCGACAGGCTCTTGTCCAGCCCCAGCCACACGTTCTCGGCCACCGTCAGCGTGTCGAACAGGCTGAAATGCTGGAACACCATGCTGATGCCCAACGCCCGCGCCTCCTGCGGGTTGCGGATGTGCACCGGCCGGCCATTGAACATCACCGCGCCCTCGTCGGGCTTGACCGAGCCGTAGATGATCTTCATCAGCGTCGATTTGCCGGCACCGTTTTCACCCAGCACCGCGTGCACCTCGCCGGGCTGCACCGTCATGGAGACGTCGCTGTTGGCCACTACCGCCGGGTAGCGCTTGGTGATATGCGCCAGCTGCAGCCGCGCGGGGGGATGGGGGTCGGGTCGGGTCATGCCGCTTCAGTTTCTTGGTTTTTTAAGCTTTTCAGGGCATTAGCCCCCGCCAAATATCAATAGTTTGCTACTTTTTTTGCAATGATTCAGTGACCAGACGCACCTTCTCGCGCAGCCAGCGGGCCGAGTTGGAGGCGTGCGTGCGCTCGTGCCAGAGCTGGTAATACTGCATCCGCGGAAAACCGATCGGACACGGCAAGACCCGAACCGGCAGCCGCTCGGCCGAACGCTCGCAGTACTGGCGCCCGGTGGTCAACACCAGCAAGGTCGATGCCACCATGGCCGGGATCAGCCCGAAATGCGGGCAGCGCGCCGTGATGTTGCGGCGCAGGCCCAGCGATTCGAGGTGCTCGTCGATCACGCCACGGGCCCCGGGATGGGTGGGCGTGGGGGCGATGTGCTCGGCCGCCAGCCAGCTTTGCACGTCCCAGGTTCGGCGCAGTGCGGGGTGGTCCTTGGCCACCAGGCACACCACTTCGTCGTCGAACAGGCGGCCCATGTGCAGGTCTTCCGGGGGCTTGAGCCAGTTGCCGATCACCAGGTCCACCTCGCCCTGCGCCAGATGGGCGTGGTAGTCGGAGTCGGCCGACAGGGGGTGGATTTCAATGTGGCACAACGGCGCCTGTGCCTTGAGTTGCGACACCAGCAATGGCAGGAACAGCGGGTCGAGGTAATCGCTGGCGGCCACGCGAAAGGTGTTGCGCGCGGTCTGGGGCTCAAAGGACCGGGCGTCGCTGAACATCGAGCCGGCGGCACGAAGAATGCTCGCACTGGGTTCGATCATGCGCAACGCAGCATCCGTGGGCACCATGCCGGTGCCCGACCGCACCAAAAGCGGATCGCCCGACAGCTCCCGCAGCCTTTTGAGGCAGGCACTCACGGCCGGCTGGTACATGCCCAGCCGGACGGCGGCTCGCGAAACACTGCGTTCGATCAGCACGGTATGAAGGACCCTGATGAGATGGAGGTCTATCTTGTCGAAAAGCGCTTGATCTCTCATACCTTGGACCACATTCATCTCATATGCCGAAGCTTATGCCGCCAGACGGACTCCCGCCTACCCTCACCCTGTGGGTACAAACCCGCAGAATGAACCCTGATCACTGACATGCAGACGCGAACGATTCAATTCATCCGGCGCGGCGAGGTTGTCTCGCTGGGCAATGTACCACCCACCCGCACGCTGCTGGAAGTGCTGCGCGAAGACCTCGCCTGCACCGGCACCAAGGAAGGCTGCAACGAGGGCGACTGCGGGGCGTGCACCGTCGTCCTTGGTGAACTGACGCCAGCGTCAGGGGCCCAAGCCGACGGCGACGGCGACCGCGTCCAGTACCGCGCCATCAACAGCTGCATCCGCCTGGCGCATTCGATCGACGGCATGGCGCTGTGGACCGTGGAAGACCTGACCACCGACCCCCTGATTGACAGGCCGTCACGAGCGGGCGGCGGGCAAGGCGCCGCCGCCCTGCACCCCGCGCAGCAGGCGATGGTGCAGTGCCACGGCTCTCAATGCGGCTTTTGCACACCGGGCTTCGTGATGAGCCTGTTTGGCATGTACCAGAACCATGTGTGCCGCGGCGAGACGGTCACCCGCGAACTGGCGCAGGAAGAGCTGTCGGGCAACCTGTGCCGCTGCACCGGTTACCGGCCGATCCTGGACGCTGCGCAGCACATGGCCGCGTTGCCCGAGGCCCGCGTCGATGAAACCCGATTGCTACAACTATTGAAGCAAATAAACGCCATTCCACGGGGGGAAGAGACTAATTTAACTCAAACTTCTGCCTACATGGCACCACGCACACTGGCGGCCCTGCTGACCGCCCGCGCGGCCCACCCGGGCGCGCAAGTGGTGGCTGGCTGCACCGACGTGGGCTTGTGGGTCAACAAGATGCACATGGCGTTTGCGCAGGTGCTGGACGTCACCCGCGTGGCCGAACTGCAGCGCGTGGAAGATTACCCGCATCACCTTGCCATCGGTGCCGCCGTGCGTTTGAGCGACGCCTTCGCCGCCCTGGTGGCCGACCGGCCGCAGCTCAAGACCTTCGCCAACCGCTTTGCCGGCCTGCCGGTGCGCCACTCGGGCACGCTGGGTGGCAATGTGGCCAACGGCTCGCCGATTGGCGACACCATGCCCCTGCTGATTGCGCTGGGCGCCCACGTGGTGCTGATGTCGGTGCGCGGCCACCGCGAGATGCCGCTGGAAGCGCTCTACACCGGCTACCGCCAGCACGTGATGGCGCCCGACGAGGTGCTGGCGTGGATCAAGGTGCCCAAAGCCACCCCGGCGAAACCGGACGTCGCGCCGGGTGACCGCGCAGCACGCGAAACGGCCCGCGTGGCGGCAAACTTCATGCGGGTCTACAAGATTTCCAAGCGTTACGACGACGACATTTCAGCGGTTTGCCTGGCCGTCAACCTGCGCATCGAAGGCGGTGTGGTGCAACAGGCCTCGATCGGTGCGGGCGGCGTGGCCGCGACACCCGCCCGGGCCCACCAGCGCCGCTTCGGTCTGGCGGGCCCGGGCGGGTGAG
>JBGSNW010000521.1:0-3028 GCA_041739435.1 Burkholderiaceae bacterium | reverse complement strand
GGGGTGCTGCTGGCGTCGCTGCTGGTGGGCGCGTGGCGAGGCCTGGTGTACGAGGTGTTGTCGGTGATGGCGTGGCTGGCCGCGTTTGTGGTGGCGCAGTGGCTGGCGCAGGACGTGGGCACCCGGCTGCCCATGGGCAATGCTTCCGAGCCGGTGCGTTATGCCGCCGGTTTTGTTCTCGTTTTCATCGCGGCCGTGTTCGCGGGGGGGCTGGTGGCCTGGCTCGCGCGCAAGCTGATCGAATCCATCGGGCTGCGACCGGTGGACCGCCTGCTGGGCGCGGCGTTTGGCACGCTGCGGGGCGTGATTCTGCTGCTGGCCGTGGCGGTGGTCGTCAACCTCACGGCGCTGCGAACCAGCGGCTGGTGGCAAGATGGCGTGGGTGCGGGCATGGCGACGGCGACCCTGCGGGGGCTCAAGCCCGCGTTGCCGGAGGAACTGGCAAAATTTTTGCCCTGAGCGCGGCCCGGCGGGCGGCATCAGGGGTCTGACGGTCACGGGTGAATCGCCGCGGAATACGGCAGAAGCGGAAACCAGAATGTGTGGAATTGTTGGTGTTGTCAGCAACGCCCCGGTCAATCAGCTGATCTATGACGCCTTGCTGCTTTTGCAGCATCGTGGGCAGGACGCCGCGGGCATCGTCACGCAGCAGGAACGCAAGTTCTTCATGCACAAGGCCAAGGGCATGGTCAAGGACGTGTTTCGCACCCGCAACATGCGGGCGCTGCCGGGCCATTGTGGCCTGGGGCAGGTGCGTTACCCCACGGCCGGCAACGCCTACAGCGAGGAAGAGGCCCAGCCGTTCTATGTGAACGCGCCCTTTGGCATCGTGTTGGTGCACAACGGCAACCTGACCAACGCCAAAGTGCTGAAGGATGAGCTGTTCTCGGAAGACCACCGTCACATCAACACCGAGAGCGACTCCGAGGTTCTGCTCAACGTGCTGGCCCACGAGATCGAAAAAGCCACACGCGGCCTGCCGCTCAAGCCGCAAGACGTGTTCACCGCCGTGGCGCATGTGCACCGCCGCATCAAGGGTTCCTACGCGGTGGTGGCGCTGATTGCGGGGCATGGCCTGCTGGCGTTTCGTGACCCGTATGGCATCCGGCCGCTGGGCATGGGGCGCAGCAAGGACGGCACGCTCATGGTGGCGAGCGAATCGGTGGCACTGGAGGGCACGGGCCATGTGTTCGAGCGCAACCTTGATCCTGGCGAGGCGGTGTTTGTCGACCTCGGCGGCCAGATCCATTCGCGGCAATGCGCGGACCATCCACAACTGTCGCCCTGCATCTTCGAGTTTGTGTACCTGGCGCGGCCCGATTCGGTGCTCGACGGTATTTCGGTGTACCAGGCGCGTCTGAACCTGGGCGAGACGCTGGCCAAGCGCGTGGTGTCCACCGTGCCCCCCAGCGAGATCGACGTGATCATCCCGATCCCCGAGTCCAGCCGGCCCAGCGCCACGCAACTCGCGCACCTGCTGGGCATTCCGTACCGCGAAGGCTTCGTCAAGAACCGCTACGTGGGCCGCACCTTCATCATGCCCGGGCAGGGCGTGCGCAAGAAATCCGTGCGCCAGAAGCTCAATGTGATCGCCAGTGAATTCAAGGGGCGCAACGTGCTGCTGG
Source organism: Burkholderiaceae bacterium (assembly GCA_041739435.1). Classification (GTDB taxonomy): domain Bacteria; phylum Pseudomonadota; class Gammaproteobacteria; order Burkholderiales; family Burkholderiaceae_C; genus PHCI01. The sequence goes on along the minus strand of JBGSNW010000521.1, from coordinate 1,403 downwards.
TGGACGACTCCATCGTGCGCGGCACCACCAGCCGCGAGATCGTGCAGATGGCGCGCGATGCCGGCGCCCGCAAGGTGTACCTGGCCAGCGCCGCGCCGCCGGTGCGTTACCCCAACGTCTACGGCATCGACATGCCCACGGCGGACGAACTGGTGGCCCACAACCGCACGGTGGAAGAAATTCGCGAAATCATCGGCTGCGACGCCCTGATCTACCAGGACATCGAAGGCATGAAGCGCGCCATCGGCTCGCTCAGCAACAAGCTGGCCGGGTTCGATGCGTCGTGCTTCGACGGCGTGTACGTCACCGGCGACGTCACGTCCGACAGCATCGCCCGACTCAACGAGAACCGCGTCGGCGCCGAAGAAAACCAAGAAGACACCTCGCGCCTGGCCTTGCCGAACGCGCAGGACGCCTGACCCCGCACCCCCATCCACCGAGACCCCTGTGAAACCCAGACCCTTGCCCCCCGGCCTGCACCGCGACACGCTGGCGCTGCACACCGCCCTGGAGCGCAGCCAGTACGGCGAGCATTCCGAAGCCCTGTACCTGACCAGCGGATTCGTCCAGCCTGATGCCGAGACGTCGGCACACCGTTTTGCCAACGTCGACGACGGATTCACCTATGCGCGCACGTCCAACCCGACGGTGACCAGTTTCGAGCAGCGCCTGGCCGCGCTGGAGGGCACTGAAGCGGCCATCGGCGCGTCCAGCGGCATGGGCGCGATCCTGATGATGGGCATGGGCCTGCTGCGGGCCGGGGATCACGTGATCTGCTCGCGCTCGATGTTCGGTTCCTCGCTCAATCTTTTTGGCAAGGAATTCGCCAAGTTTGGCGTGGAGACCAGCTTTGTTTCGCAGACCGACGTGGCCGAATGGCGCGCAGCGCTGCGGCCCACCACCAAGCTGCTGTTCGCCGAAACCCCCACCAATCCGCTCACCGACGTGTGCGACATCCCGGCGCTGGCCGACCTGGCGCACAACGCCGGGGCCTTGTTGGCCGTGGACAACTGCTTTTGCTCGCCCGCCCTGCAGCGGCCGGTGGAACTGGGCGCCGATCTGATCATCCATTCGGGCACCAAGTACCTGGATGGACAGGGCCGCGTGATGGCCGGCGCCATCTGTGGGCCGGCCAGGCTGATCAACGACGTGTTCACCCCCATCGTGCGCACCGCCGGCATGGTGCTGGCGCCTTTCAACGCATGGGTGGTTACCAAAGGCATGGAAACGCTGGGCATCCGCATGCAGGCGCAAAGCGCCAATGCGCTGGCGCTGGCGCAATGGCTGGAAACGCACCCCTCGGTCACGCGCGTGTACTACCCGGGCCTGGCGTCACACGGGCAACACGCCCTGGCCATGCGCCAGCAGTCGGGCCTGGGCGGCGCGGTGCTGTCGTTCGATGT
>JBGSNW010000100.1:0-5288 GCA_041739435.1 Burkholderiaceae bacterium | reverse complement strand
CGCGACGCCTTCGAATGGCTCGTCCAGCAGCAGCAGGCGGGTGCCCACGGCCAGCGCGCGGGCCAGCGCCACCAGCTTTTGCTGCCCGCCCGACAGCAGCAGGGCACGGCGGTCGCGCATCTCCTGAAGCTCGGGCAGCACGTGGTAGACGAATTCCAGCCGCTGCGCCGGCTGGAGCACGCGCGAGGCCCAGACCGGAACGAGGATGTTTTCCTCCACGGTCAGCTCCGGCACCAGGCCCCGGTCCTCGGGCATGTAGCCAATGCCCAGCGCGGCCCGCTGGTGGCGAGGCAGGCGCACCAGGTCTTCCCCGTGAAAGACAATGTGGCCCTGCGAGGGGCTGAGGTGGCCCATGACCGTGCGCAGCAGGCTGGTCTTGCCCGCCCCGTTGCGGCCGACCAGCCCGGCCATGGTGCCGTCGGCAACGCTGAGACTCAGCCCGCGCAGCACTTGCACCGACTGGATGGCGACGTGAAGGTTGTCGATGGTCAGCATGGGGTCATTCCTGACGCAGTGTGCCGGTGACGTAACGCCGCACGTCGTCGGTGTTCAGCGCCACCTCGGGCTTGTCGTCGGCGATGATGCGGCCGCTGTAGAACGCCACCACGCGGTCGGCATGGCGCTCGACGATGTCCATGTCGTGTTCCACGAACAGCACCGTCATCGGCTCGTGGCCCAGCGCCGTCATGATGATGTCCATCATCGGAAATTTTTCTTCGGCCGAAACGCCGCTGGTGGGCTCGTCGAGCAGCAGCAAACGGGGCTGGCCGGTCAGCGCCATGGCGATGTCGAGCAGTTTGCGCACCCCGCCCGGCAGTTCGGCCACCCGGCGGTCGCGGTGCTCCGTGAGCTGAAAGCGCGCGAGCAGGGCATCGGCGCGCGCCAGCCGCTCGGGCCGATGCGCGGACTGGAAAACCGACAGCCGCCGGTCCTGGCAGGCCGTGGCCACCAGCATGTTGTCCAGCACACTGAGTTCGCCGCAGAGCTGCGGAATCTGGAACGAGCGCGCCACGCCCAGGTGCGTGATGGCGCGCGGTGCCAGCCGGGTGATGTCCTGCCCGGCCAGCGTGATGCTGCCCGCGTCCGGCTTGAGATAGCCCGTGATCATGTTGACAAAGGTGGTCTTGCCCGCGCCGTTGCTGCCGATCAGGCTCACACGCTCGCCCGCGGCGATGTCGATGTCGATCGCGCTGGCGGCCACCACGGCGCCAAATTTCTTCTCGATGCCGCGGGCCTGCAGGAGTGGTGTGCTCATTGGAGTGCCTTCGCCTTGCGGTCCATCCACAGCGAGCCGATGCCCCGCGGCAGAAAGCGGATCACGAACAGCAGGAACAGGCCCAGCGCCAGTTGCCAGGTGTTGGGAAAATAGAGGCTGGAAAACGACCGCACGACTTCCAGCACGGTCGAGGCGATGAACACCGCCACCACGCTTTGCCAGCCCGCGAGAATGGCCACGAAAACGAACTCGCCCGAGGTTGTCCAGTAGCTGAAGTTCGGGTCGATGTGGCCCAGCGCCATGACGGTCAGCGCGCCGCCCGCGCCGCCAGTAAACGCCGCCAGCACAAAGTTGATCGCCATGGCCTGGCGGACCGAACCGCCGAGGTACTCCACACGCAGTTCGTTGTCGCGCACGGCCAGGGTGATCAGGCCGCGGGTCGAGTCAAAGTAGATGCGCGCCAGCAGTGCCAGCAGCGCGGAGACCGAAACCGTGACCGCAAACAACACGTAGCCGACCCGGTCGTCAGGCAGCGATTGCCCCAGCAGCGTCGGACGCCCCAGGTTGAAGCCGTCCGATCCGCCCAGCGCGGTGGTCTTGACGAGCACGCCGTAAGCCACCATGGACAAGGCCAGCGTCAGCATGGCGAAGAAGATGCCGCGGTAGCGCGACAGCAGGGGCGCGAACGGCGCGGCGATCAACGTGGCCACCATGCCGCCCAGCAGCGTCAGGCCCAGCGCGTCGGTCAGCCCGAACTGGTTGAACGCCAGTGCAGCGGCGTAACCCCCGGCGGAGAACACCAGCCCCTGGCCGAACGACACCACGCCGCCGCGCATGAGCACCACGATGCCCAGCGACACCAGGCCGTGCGAGGCCGCCATGGTGATGAGAAAGGTCAGCCACTTGGGCATGAACCAGCCGGCCACGAGCAGGGCCAGGGTGATGCCCAGGCTGCCCAGGACCAGGTGTCTGCGCGAGCGCGGCGTTGAGGGGGCCGGTGTCGCAGCGAGTGTCAGGGTCGGGGTGGTGGAAACCATGTGGGCTCAGATCTTTCGGGCCTGGATGCGCTGGAACAGCCCTTCGGGGCGGAACATCAGCACCGCGGCCATCACGATGTAGATGGAGAAAAGCTCGGCGACAGGCACCACGTGGACCGCGAACGAACGCGCCAGCCCGACAATGAGCGCGCCCACGGCGGCCCCGGGAATGCTGCCCAGCCCGCCGATGATCACCACCGCGAACGAGACAATGATCACGCCGACCGAAATGCCCGGCTGCACCGAGATCATCGGCGCCGTGAAGGCGCCGCCCAGCGCCGCCAGAAATATGCCGGCCGAAAACGCCAGCATGTACACGCGTGACACGTTGACGCCCATGCTGGACGCGATCTCCTCGTTGTGGATCACCGCCAGCACGATCTTGCCCTGGCGGGTGCGGTTCAGGCACCACCACACGGCAAAACCCACCACCACGGCCAACCCGACGAGCATGAAGTCGTAGCCCACGTACACCTGTTGGCCAACCTCCACGTTGCCCATCAGCCCATAAGCCTCGGACACGTAATACGGATTGGCGCCCCAGATCAGCTTGGTGACGTCTTCCATGATCAGGAACATGGCGTAGGTCACCAGCACCAGCAACACTTCGTCGCGGCCGTAGAAAAACCGCAGCAGGCCCCTCTCGACCAGCGGCGCCACCAGCGCCGCCACGGCCACGGCGGCCAGCAGCAGCGCAACGATCGACATCGACGGTGCGAGCTTCATGGACGCGCCCCAACCCACGAAACTGGCCGCCGCGTAGGCCCCCAGCGCGTAAAAGCTGCCATGCGCGATGTTGAGGATCTTGAGCACGCCGAACACGAGCGTGAGCCCGAGTGCGACGATGAACAGCCACGACGCGTAGGTCAGGCCGTCGATGACGATGGTGAGGGCGGTGTTCATGCGGACGCCTGGTTGGAACAAAGGAGGGGCCGACCCCGGACCGGCCCCTTGCAACCGCCACCGCGTTCAGCGATGGCGGGCGGTGAACCTCAATTGCACTTGGCGCCCGGGAAGCCGGCCTTGATCCAGTCTTCGGACTTGATGTTGGCGGGCGGGTTCACGCACTCGGCCGGGAAGCGCTGGATGTCATCAAGCATCACCATCTTTTTGGTGGCGTCGTAGCGCGTCTTGCCGATCGCGGTTTCCTGGATCGCCTGGTGGCCGTCGCCCAGCGCCATGCGGATCTTGCCCGCCGGGGAATCCCATTCCATGCCCTTGAGCGCGGCGGCCAGTTGTTCGTGGCTGGGCTTCTTGCCGCCGTTGGCGGCCATGGCTTTTTCCACCACCAGCTTCAGGCCCAGCAGGGCCTGCGCCATGCGGTACGGGGCCTGCACGGGGTACACGCCCGCGGACTTGGAATACAGCTCCCACCACCAGTCGTTGAGGGCCGACTTGGGCGACATCAGGCCGTAGGCCCCGCGCGCGCCGAGGATCACGCCGTCGGGCATCTTGTCGCCCAGGCCGGGCAGCACGTGGTCGCCGGCAGACAACACCATCTGCGTCTTCTTGAACAGGCCGCGCGGGTTGGCCTGCAGGATGAACGCCTGCAGGTCACCGCCCCAGAGGCTGGAGTGCGTCACGTCGGCCGGGCTGCCCATCAGCGCCGAAATCTCGGTGCCATACTGGCCCGCGCCGAATTTGGGCAACTGGTCCTGGCCCGCCTTGGCGTTCGGAAAGAGTTTGGACATGGACAGCGCGAAATCCTTCTTGGAGTCCTGCCCCCAGGCGTAGTCCTGGTTGATCATGTTGAAGGTGTCGGCCTTGACCTTGCGCGCCTGCAGGTAACGCGCCAGCGCCACGTTGTCCATCGTGGCGTGCGCGGCGGTGCGGAACACGTAGCTGTATTTGCCGTCCTCGAAGATGCGTGGGGTGCCGCAGTCGTAGAGGATCAGGAATTTTTTCATCTCCTCGGCCACCGGCGCCACCGCCAGACAGTCCCCCGAACCCACATAACCCACCACCGCGTCGACTTTCTCGCGGTCGTAGAGGTTGCGCAGTTCCTGCACCTGCTTGGTGGCGCCACCGGCCTCGTCCACATAGACCGGCTCGATCTTCAGGCCGCCAAAACCCGTCTTGTTGTAGGGGGCGGGCGCGGCGCCCTTGTTGAAGGCGTCCACCAGTGCCTTGGCCCCATTGACGGCCGGAATGCCAAAACTTTCGGCGGCCTGTCCCGACAGAAAGCTCACGATGCCGACCTTGAAGGTTTCCTGCGCATGGGCCGTCAGCGACAGGCCGACGGCCGCGGTGGCCGCAAGACCGATCCGGGCGCCGCGTTGCAGGGTGCGGGACCAGCGGGAATGGGGGGTGCCAGATGTCATGCGTGTCTCCTTCGTTGAAAAACCACTGCGGCTGCACGATCAACGTGGCCATGCCGAGCCCGGCCAGGGCAAAACCGCGCTGACGGGGATGCGGGCGTTCAGCATGGTCTCCTGGGCGCCCGAAATTGGGTCGGGAAGCCCCATTGTTGGAAGAACAAGTCGGTGCCGTCAACCCGTTTCTGATGTTGCGCCGCGGCATGGTGGCCGGCCCCGCAGGCGGCTACCCGCGCATCAGGGCCTCGATCTCGTCGGCCTTGACCGGCACGCCGCGGCTGATGAGCTCGCAGCCACTGGCCGTGACGATGGCGTCGTCCTCGATGCGGATGCCGATGTGGTGGAACTGCTCGGGCACCCCCTCGGCGGGGCGCACGTAAATGCCGGGTTCGAGCGTGAGCACCATGCCGGGGTGGAGGATGCGCGCAGGGCGGTTGACGATGGTCTCGCCCGTGAGCGCGTCCTTGCGCTCGCTGGTCTGGCCCACTTCGGCCGGCTCCACATAACCGCCGCAGTCGTGCACGTCCATGCCCAGCCAGTGGCTGGTGCGGTGCATGTAGAACTGGAAGTAAGCGCGTTTTTCGATCACGTCGTCCAGGCCGCCCACCTTGTTGCGGTCCAGCAGGCCGACGTCGAGCATGCCCTGGGCGAGCACTTTCACGGCCGCGTCGTGCGGGTCGGTGAAACGCGCGCCGGGCCGGGTGGCGGCGGCGGCGGCTT
>JBGSNW010000099.1:0-1716 GCA_041739435.1 Burkholderiaceae bacterium | reverse complement strand
CTGATTCCCGCCGGCCACAAGATCGCCGCGCGCGCCATCGCCGCCGGCGCGCCGGTGCGGCGCTACAACCAGATCATCGGCTTTGCCCGCCAGGCCATTGCGGCGGGTGAACACGTCCACACCCACAACCTCGACATGGGCCCCGACAAGGGCGACTTTGCGCGTGACTACGCGATCGGCGCCGAAGTGCAACCCGAGCCACCGCGCCAGCACGCCAGCTTCATGGGCATCCGGCGCGACGACGGCCGCGTGGCCACACGCAACTACATCGGCATCCTCTCCAGCGTGAACTGCTCGGCCACGGCGGCCCGCGCCATTGCCGACCACTTTTCGCGCCAGAACAACCCGGCCGCGCTGGCCAACTTTCCCCACGTGGACGGCGTGGTGGCGCTCACCCACGGCACGGGCTGCGGCATGGACACCGACGGCGTGGGCCTGCAGATCCTGCAGCGCACGCTGGCCGGCTACGCCACGCATGCCAACTTCTGGGGCGTGCTGGTGGTGGGCCTGGGCTGCGAAGCCAACCAGATCAACGCCTGGCTGGCGCACAGCCGCCTGCGCGAGGGCGACACGCTCAAGGTCTTCAACATCCAGGACACTGGCGGCACCGCCAAAACCGTGGCCCGGGGCATTGCGCTGGTCCAGGAAATGCTGCCGCGCGCCAACGCCGTGACGCGTGAACCGTGCAGCGCCGAACACATCACCATCGGCCTGCAGTGCGGCGGTTCGGACGGCTATTCGGGCATCAGCGCCAACCCGGCGCTGGGCGCGGCGGTGGATTTGCTGGTGGCGCACGGCGGCAGCGCCATCCTGTCGGAAACGCCGGAGATTTACGGTGCCGAACACCTGCTGACACGCCGCGCCGTGCAGCCCGAGGTGGCCGAAAAACTGATCGCGCGCATCCAGTGGTGGGAACACTACACCCGCATCCACGGCGGCGAGATGAACAACAACCCCACGCCCGGCAACAAGGCCGGTGGCCTGACCACCATTCTTGAAAAATCATTGGGCGCCGTGGCCAAGGGCGGCACCCGCAACCTGCAGGCGGTGTACGAATACGCCGAGCCGGTGACGGAGCGCGGTTTTGTCTACATGGACACGCCCGGCTACGACCCGGTGAGCGCCACCGGGCAGGTGGCGGGCGGCGCCAACCTCATCTGCTTCACCACCGGGCGCGGCAGCGCCTACGGCTGTGCGCCGTCGCCGTCGCTCAAGTTCGCCACCAACACGGCGCTGTGGTTGCGGCAGGAGGAAGACATGGACCTCAACTGCGGCGAGATCATCGACGGCAGCAGCAGCGTGGCCGAAATGGGCCAGCGCATCTTTGATCTGGTGCTGGCCACCGCCTCGGGCGCGCCCAGCAAGAGCGAGCGCCACGGCTACGGGCAGAACGAGTTCGTGCCCTGGCAGGTCGGTGCCGTCATGTAAAGAGGCTTCGTTCAATCGTTCATCAGGCTCTTGAATTTCAATGTCAAAACTGCTTCAAGCCCCCGTCCTGCGGACTTATATAGCTAGCATTCTGGAAGCATCCGGCAGCACCCCCACGGAAGCCGGCACGGTGGCCGCCAACCTGGTGCTGGCCAACCTGAGCGGCCACGACTCGCACGGCGTGGGCATGGTGCCGCGTTATGTGGACGCGGTGCTCGAAGGCGGCCTCCAACCCAACACCCCGGCGCGCGTGGCGCTGGACATCGGCACCCTGCTCTCGCTGGACGG
>JBGSNW010000055.1:0-4246 GCA_041739435.1 Burkholderiaceae bacterium | reverse complement strand
ATCCGCGCCTTGAGTTCGGCGCTGTGCCGTCGACGGGTGATCTTCTTGGAGTCTTTCATGGTGTCCACCTAATTCCTTGGTGGACACCATCGTTGCCGCTTGGACGGTCGGATTCAAGTGGGGGATGGCCGGACGCTTACGGTACGCGCTCAACTGGGAGGTGAGCTTCGTTTGCTCAGGACGGTCCAGCATCGGGTGGTGTCCGAGATGCTGGCGCGCGTTGCAGCGTGAGGGGCGCCGTGCTAATGCAGCGTCGGCCGGTGCGCCACGCCGAAGCGCTCCGCCAATTCTGCAAGACGTTTGTCAAGCGTCCACAACTCAGCGCCGGGCGTGATGAGTGTGGAGGCCAGTAGCGACATGTCCACCAATCCGCACCCAAGCCCATACAGCCTTTCGCGCTCGATGAAGTCCACGACCTCGGACAGACTTGCTTGTTTGCACGGCTGCAACAAGGCAAGGCTGTTCAGCGTCTGAATGCGCGGCGCTGGTGGCGTCCCGCACGCGATTTCAACGATGACCATCGGATGAGCGAGCGCGAGGTCCGTCTCGATCAAGTCAACAAGCGCATCATTGCCATTGCGGAAATGGTCTACCCATACGGAGGTGTCGATGAGCACGCTCATTGCGACACTGGCTCCTCACGGCGACGCGGTATATCCAGCATTTCAGGCATCGTGCCACCCAGGGCAGCAAGGCGCTTGGCCGCTTGCACTCGCACGAAGGTCTTGATGGCTTCCCGGAAAAGATCCGACTTGTCCATGTTGGGGTCAGCCACTTCCAGCGCCTTTTCATAGAGAGAGTCGTCGATGGTGACGGTAGTACGCATGCAAAGGCCTTCGCATAAAAATTGATTCGAATATGCATCAAAATCAACATCAATACAAGTGGTGGCCGGGGAAAACTACATCAGGGAGACGATGCGGCACATTGCTGCGCCAGATTCGTTGTTGCATTCCACCTCCATCGCCGAAATCCGCATCGACAGGGGTGTTGTGTAGATGCGCTACGTCGCCATTAACGTCTACCAAGGAAGGCCGGTGCCAGCCCCCGATGTACTCATGGGGGGGGCTGATCCGAGCCGTTGGGTTCAGTAGTCCATGTGCGCGAGTCAGAAGGCAAGGCATTCCGCACGCGTCGAATGCGTACTCTGAGTTGGTCCGCCTGTTTCGGGTGAAATCGACCCAACTGACCAACTCGCTGTGCTGCCTTGTCGGTGAGTGCTCGGGTGGCGCCCACATCACCACCGGCTTCATGCGCGATCTCAAGCTGTCGAACTTGGGCTCTAACCTGCGACCGCTTCTTCCGATCGAGCGAGGGCTTTCTGTTCACGATCAGCTTTGTAGCGATCATGGGCTCATTCGCCGAAAAGATCTCGTGCTTCTTCCGCTTGGCGCTGAGGCCATTTTTTCTCAGCATGCCGTAGACCTGTGCGATGACCCATGATTGCATGGTCTTGGTCAGATACGTTGAAGAAGACATCTCCATGTCATCCACGTAACGCGAATATGTAATGCCCTGCGCGGCGAGCTTCGCTTGCAGGGTGGGTTCGTCACGCCAAAGCACGAGATTGGCAAGATACGAACTGGTTCTCGCGCCCTGAGGTAGCGCGCCGTCCTTTGTGGTCAGCATCGTTAGTAGCTGGGCGACTTCAGGGGAAAAGCCAAAAAAGCTACGCCACACGTCTTTGACCCGATCCGCCTTCACGGATGGAAAAAAGCTTTGGACGTCCTCACAAATGAGAATCTGCTTGTTTGTGTGCAGGGTGGCGTTCGTTACGTAGTCACGGCCCTTCAGGCTGCCATGCAGGTAGTCTGGGAATGCGACCTTTGCAAAGAGCTGATCTTTGATCCGCCCGTGGATTTGCTTCAGCAGGCCCACGGCATCAAATGTCTCCCGCGTGGAGCCGGGCTTGGGTGGAACTGCTCGGTAGTTCCTGTTGGCGTTCTCTGCCGCCGCGATAAGCGCAGGCACTTCGAGCCGCAAGGCTCGGGCGAGCGCCGTCACGCTCGTGATGGGCTTACAGGGATAGCTCGGCTTGTGGAGGTACAGGGCCATTGAGAAGCTCCAACGCTGTAATGGCGAGTTGTCCAGCAAGCTCGCGATTAAGGCTGCCTAGTTCACTCTCCTCTGCGCCTAGGAAGAAAAGAATCTCCAAAGGCATTGCAAGTGCACCGGCAAGACGCTGCAATGTGGACAGCGGTGGATCGCGCCGCGACCGCTCCAAGAGTGAAAGATAGGACACAGAAATTCCAGCACGCTTGGCAAGCGCCGCCTGCGACAGCTTGCGCTTGGTTCGCGCAAGTTGGATTGCCTGTCCAATGTTCATCAGAAAGTCCAAAAAATAAAACGATGAATGGGCTTGGGGTGCCCAGACAGCTTCATAGCCAATCGCGGAAGTTCGTCGTGATACTCACGACGGCCGCGATGGCCTGAAGAGCACGCAGTACAAGCTGTTCTGCTTCTGCCGTGCCCTGACGGTGATCCTAGAGCTCTTCGAGCGCCGCGATCGCACCATCCAGTTCAGTCAATGCACCAATGTCGAGTTGGCTACTGCATACATCGCGGGCTTTCTTCAAGCCGTTGATGCGGTCTTTCAAAGTGTGTTTGTCCATTAGGACTCTCCTTTACAAGGCACCATGCCCTGCTTCCCCATTCAAGGCAGCGCCGTAAAGGAGCCAACTCGACACCAACCAAGCCCACCACAGTTGCTCCGCTGTCGGATCCACTTCCCCCCCCCATGTCACCGAGCTACTGGGAGCTAAGCGCTATGACGGGACTGGACGTCCGTCTGGTCGCTGTCAGCATCGAGCTAACTGCGAGCCGCGTTACAAGCCACACTTACTGTCCGTGCGGCGACTCCACCGAAGTGAAGTCTGATCACTGAGCCTTTGCCTTGAGGGGCAAGGAAACACACACATTTCAGACCAGCAGCAGCGCGATATCGCGCTGCCGTGCACGTATTATACGCACAATTCAATAGTTTTGTTGACTGTCAGTCTGTCATGACGTTTCATTTTTTAACAAACAGGCCAGCCATACCTTGAAGTTCATCATGTAAAGCCTCTCGCGCGCGGCGGAGCGGACTCACCTGAGAACACGATCGCGTTGTGTCCAAACTGCCACGCAAAGCGCCACGACGAGATGGGACTGGCCAGGGACGATGAATAGCCTTTGCCCACTGAACTGCATGAACCATCTGTTTGAACAACGCGATGCCCCCAACTGCGGTGCCCAACACAAGCGAAGACAAGCTACGCTATAAGTAGCAAACTATCGCCATTTGACGGGGGCTGAAGACCATTTTCTCTTGTAAAACTTCGGTTTGGGGTCTTACCCACCCCCACCCCCTCAAACCTTCGCCCCGCGCAGCACCCCGCTCGACCGCGACTCGCGCACCAGTTTGCGCATCGCTCCCACCATGTTGCGTTCGCTCGAACGCAGGAACCAGGCGGGGTTGGACAGGCCGGTGGCCAGGCGTTGGTAGGCGGTGCCGAGGTTGTGGTACGGCATGCCGGGAAACAGGTGGTGGGTGGCGTGAAAGCGCAGGCCCACGGGCGCCCACAGCGGCGTGACCAGCGGGTGGCCGGGCACGTCCACCGAGTCGTGAAACTGCTCCATCAGCGTGAGCGGGCGTTCGCCGGGGAAGCGGTAGCGGTGGGCAATCAGCGTGCGCACGCCGTTGAGCATGAGGATGCCCGTCAGCATCAGGTACCACACCACCAGCACCCGCCACGGCCACACGCCCGACGCCATCAGGCCCACGCCGACGCTGGCGCACAGCCACGAATACGCGTCCTGCCAGCGCCAGCTCGGGTCGTCGTGGCGGGAGTGGGGGCGTTTGAATTCGGGGTCGATGATCAGTGACGAGGCGCGCTCCCACAGCCAGCGGGCCAGCGGCGGGATCAGCCACGACAGCGGCACCAGCACCAGTGCGCGCACCAGCACGATGGCGGGCACCACCACCGCCAGCGCCCAGTGGCCGAACACGGCCAGCAGGCGCATGCGCGCAAAGGGCAGGTATTCGCCGTCGGCGTGGGTGCCGTACAGGTGCTGGTAGTGGTGCAGGTTGTGCACGCCGCTGTAGGTGTACGACTGCACCAGGATCGGCCCGCCGCAAAGCAGGTTCCACGCGGCGCGAAAACCCGGCCACTTGCGCGGCCCCAGGTGGGCCAGTTCGTGCACGAAGATGACCGCGCGGTACAGCGCCACCACGCTCACCACCAGCGCCGCAGCCTGCTGCGCCGAC
>JBGSNW010000012.1:0-1556 GCA_041739435.1 Burkholderiaceae bacterium | reverse complement strand
ACCGCGCTGCACGCCGAAAGCGGCCAGCGCATTGGCGAAGTCACCAGCGGGCTGTTGGCCCCCACGGCCGACCGCCCCGTGGCAATGGCCTATGTGGAACCCCCGTACACCGCACCCGGGACGCGACTGCACGCCCTGGTGCGGGGCAAGGCCGTGCCCATGGAGGTGGTCACCCTGCCCTTTGTGCCCAACCGCTATTACCGGGGTTGAGTCCGCCCCTTTTTGCATTTGATTTGTTTTGTTGGCAATTAATTGGAATCTGACCCCCATTAGGAGAACCGAGATGAGCATCAAGTACACCGAAGATCACGAATGGCTGAAGGTGGATGGCGACACGGCCACCGTGGGCATCACGGTCCATGCGCAGGACGCGCTGGGCGATGTGGTGTTTGTGGACTTGCCCGAAGTCGGCAAGGTGCTGGCCCCCAGGGACGTGGCCGGTGTGGTCGAGTCCGTGAAGGCCGCGGCCGATGTGTACATGCCCGTTTCGGGCGAGATCGTGGAGGTCAACGAGGCGCTGCGCGCCGACCCGTCGCTGGCCAACTCCGACCCGCAGGGCGCGGGCTGGTTCTTCAAGGTGCGGCTGTCAGACGCGTCACAACTCGATGCGCTGCTGGACGAGACCGCCTACACCGCGTTCGCGGCCAACGCCTGACGCACGCTTTCTGTTCGGGCTGAGCCTGTCGAAGCCCTCACGCACGCTTTCGTTCGCCGCCCTTCGACAGGCTCACGGCGAACGGTCTGGAAGTTGTCTTCATGCCAATGCCGCCTGTCAAACCCCTGGATGAACTCGAAAATTCTTCGGAATTCATCGCGCGCCACATCGGCATCAGCGCCGCCGATGAGGCACGCATGCTGGCCGTGATTGGCGAGCCCACACGGCGCGCGCTGATCGACAGCATCGTGCCGCGCTCGATCGCGCGCACCCGGCCCATGCAATTGCCGCCACCGGCCACCGAGGCTGCGGCGCTGGCCGAACTCAAGGCCATGGCCGCAAAAAACCGGGTGTGCAAAAGCTTCATCGGCCAAGGCTATTACGGCACCCACACGCCGGGCGTGATCCTGCGCAACGTGCTGGAGAACCCGGCCTGGTACACCGCCTACACGCCCTACCAGGCCGAGATCAGCCAGGGCCGCATGGAAGCGCTGGTGAACTTCCAGACCATGGTCTGCGACCTGACCGGCATGCCCATGGCCAACGCCTCCATGCTGGACGAAGCCACGGCGGCGGCCGAAGCCATGACGCTGGCCCGGCGCAGCGTCAAGAGCAAGAGCAGCACCTTCCTCGTCAGCGCCGACTGCCATCCGCAAACCATCGAAGTCATCCAGACGCGCGCGGCGCCGCTGGGTCTGCAGGTGGTGGTCCATTCAGCGCCGGACTGGGACGCCGCGCTGACCGCTGGCGACTACTTTGCCGTGCTGGCGCAATACCCGTCGTCGTCGGGGCAGGTCCGCGATCTGCGCGGCGACATCGCGCGCGTGCAGACCCATCAGGCGGCTTTCATCGTGGCGGCCGATCTGCTGGCGCTCGCCTTGCTGGTGCCGCCCGGCGAGCA
>JBGSNW010000009.1:0-5161 GCA_041739435.1 Burkholderiaceae bacterium | reverse complement strand
ACTTGCGGGGCGGCTCGATGGCGCAGGCATCGGCGGCCGGTGGCGCGGCGGTGGCGGATGCGGCGCGGGTTGTTGTGGGTCTCGATCGCCGGGTGGCAGGTTTTGCCTCGGCGGATTTTCGGGGTGCTGATTTTGTGCGGGTACTGGGCATGCTGTTCATCCTTGGGACCGGGCTGGCTGGCCCACGAGATAGTCGTGCAGCACGCGGCCGTAGGGCAGCGTGAGGTCGGCAATGAAGTGCAAACCACCGAGCGATTTTCGCACCGGCAGATCGGCCACCGGGGCATTCACGTGTGGCACCAGATGCAGCCGCGCCGGGCCCGACCAGGCCCCCTGGACCGAAATGTCGGTGAGGTTGTAGGCCACCAACTGGGCAATGGCCAGCTCGCCGTCCACGCCGGGAATGAGTTTGAGGTTGACCTGCGTCTTGCCCATCTTTGCCACGATGGAGGCCGACGAGCATTGCTTCTGGCCGTTCACGTCGTACAGCAGATGCTGGTGCTTGTAGCCCATGGTGCCCACGGCGACCTGGACGCCCGCGTAGTCGAGTGTGCCGGTCAGGGTGTCGTGCACCACGTTCAGCTTGGGCAGGCCGTGCTTTTTGGGAAAACCCCAAATTTCGCGCCCCCCCGCAATGGGGGGTTCGTTGTCCAGGTACATCTGGGCCGTGAAGTTGACGTGTTCGCCCTGGAACAGCGCCGGGATCACCACGCCCGACTCGGTGTAGCTGCCGAACCCGGCCGAATCGGGCATGCGGATGAATTCGTACAGCACGGTGTTGCTGCCGTCGGGCTCCAGCGGCTCGGGCAGCGCGGCGCGGATGGCGTCGGGGTCGGATTCGTAGGTGATGATCAGGTATTCGCGGTCCATGAAGCGGTAGGGCCCACGCGGGTACGAGGGTGAAGCCGCCGGCATGGACGGCAGCGCCAGGATGTCGTTGAGGTTCATCGGGCAACGTCTTTCAATGCGCGGTCCAGCCGCCGTCGATGGGCATGACCGTGCCGGTGATGGAAGCCGCGGCGTCGCTGGCAAAGTAGCCGGCCAGCGCAGCGACCTGCTCCACCGTCACGAACTGTTTGGTGGGCTGCGCGGCCAGCAGCACGGTCTGGATGACTTCCCGCTCGGTGATGCCACGGGCCTTGGCGGTCTCGGGGATCTGCTTTTCAACCAGTGGCGTCCACACGTAGCCGGGGCAGATAGCGTTGACGGTGATGCCCTGCTCGGCCACCTCCAGTGCCACGGCTTTCGTCAACCCGGCAATGCCATGCTTGGCTGCCACGTAGGCCGACTTGAAGGGGGATGCCACCAGCGCGTGGGCCGAGGCAATCTGGATGATGCGGCCCCACTTCTTTTGTTTCATGCCCGGCAGCGCCAGACGAATGGTGTGGAACGCCGCCGTGAGGTTGATGGCGATGATGGCGTCCCACTTGGCCACGGGAAACTCATCGACCGGCGCCACGAACTGGATGCCTGCGTTGTTGACCAGAATGTCCACGCCGCCGAACCTGGCCTCGACTTCCTTGAACATCGTTTCAATTGCCTCGGGCTTGCTCATGTCGGCACCGTTGTAGTGCACCTCCACGCCATGCTCCTTGGCCAGGCGGGCACGAAGGGCGGCGATTTCGGCCGTATCACCAAAGCCGTTGAGCACGATGCGCGCACCGGCTTTGGCAAATTGTTCTGCAATGGCAAGGCCGATTCCGCTGGTCGAGCCGGTGACCAGCGCCGTTTTTCCTGAAAGCATGGGGAGTTCCTTGAAAGATTGCGCGCAAATGGGCGCTATGCCGAGCACAGCGACGTGACCGCGGTGCATGAGCAGTTGGTCGCATGCCCCACCCGATTCATTACAACGCAATCAGGACAGGCGGGCTGGTGCCCTCATGCGACGGCACACCCACCAAGGCGTGACGCCACCGGCATTCAATCAGGCGCGTGGTTCGGCGTCCGTGCGCCAGCACACAGATAGCTATCCAAAAGATAGCAAACCATGGCCTTTTGGCGGGGGGGGAAGTGCGATATTTTCCTGAAATCCAGCCCGACCCACCCCGCTTGGCGAGGTGGGCCCTGCGCGCTCAAAACAGCAGGTTGGGCAGGAACAAGGTGACGGCCGGCACGTAGGTGATGATCATCAGGAACAGCAGCAGCACCAGCGTCCAGGGCAATGCCGCGCGGGCCACCTGCATGATCGACATGTTGGTGATGCCCGCCGTGACAAACAGGTTGAGGCCGATGGGCGGCGTGACCATGCCGATCTCCAGGTTCACCACCATGATGATGCCCAGGTGCACCGGGTCGATGCCCAGGCGCGTGGCGATCGGGAACAGGATGGGCGCCATGATCAGGATGATGCCCGTGGGCTCCATGAACATGCCCGCGATCAGCAGCAGCACGTTCACCACCAGCAGGAACTGCCATGGCGCCATGCCCCAGGCCACGATGGTCTCGGCGATCTGCTGTGGAATGCGCTCGGTGGTCAGCACGTGCGCAAACAGCAGTGCGTTGGCCACGATGAACATCAGCATCACCGTGACCTTGCCGGACTCCAGCAGCACGTGCGGAACTTGCTTGAGACCGATGTCGCGGTACACGAACACGGCAATGAAAAACGCATACACCGCGGCCACCGCCGCTGCCTCGGTGGGCGTGAAGATGCCACCGTAAATACCACCCAGGATGATGACGATGAGCATCAGGCCCCAGAGCGAATCGCGGCCCGAACGCACGATCTCGCCCATGGGCGCACGTGGCTGGCGCGGCACGTCGAGCATGCGGGCCCGGACATAGATGGCCACCATCAACATCAGCCCGAGCATGATGCCGGGGATCACCCCCGCCATGAACAGCTTGCCCACCGAGGTTTCAGTGGCCGCGCCGTACACCACCATCACGATGGAAGGGGGGATGAGGATGCCCAGCGTGCCCGCGTTGCAGATCACCCCCGCAGCAAATGGCTTGGAATACCCGGCTTTCACCATGCCCGCGATCACGATCGAGCCCACCGCCACCACCGTGGCCGGTGACGAACCCGACACCGCCGCGAACAGCATGCAGGCCATGACCGACGCCATGGCCAGGCCACCGCGCAAATGCCCGATGCAGGAGTTGGCAAAACGGATCATCCGCTTGGCCACACCGCCGGTGGTCATGAACGTGCCGCCCAGAATGAAGAAGGGAATTGCCAGCAGCGTGTACAGCTCGGAGGTTTCAAACAGCTTGAGCGACATGGACGCCAGCGAGTCGTTCGCAAAAAACAGAATGGTCAACAGCGACGAAAGCCCCAGCGCCACCGCCACCGGCATGCCCAGTGCCATGAGCACGAACAGCAGCACAAAAAGGAAAATCGTGGTCATGTACGCACCTCGTTCGTGTCATCTTCGACTTTGAGCTTGAGCGCGTCCTCGGCCTCGTCGCCCAGCAGGTGGGCGTCCTGGCCCGTGGCCAGCCGGTACAGCACCTGGGCAAAACGCACAGCCAGCAGCGCGAACCCCAGCGGCAGGATGACGCGCGGAATCCACTGCTCGATCGGAAGGTCCTGCATGAGAATGCCCACGTCGTACATCTTGCGCACGTAGTGGTAGCCCCCCACCATGACGATCACGGCATAAACCACGCACAGGCTCGCCGCCACCATGCTCAGCACGCGTGCGACACCGGGCCTGACCGCCTTGACCAGCATGTCCACGCCAATGTGAACCCCCACGCGCACCCCGTACGACATGCCGACAAAAATCAGCCACGCGAACATGACGCCCGTGAGCTCCAGCGCCCAGACGAAGCTGTAGTTGAAGACATAACGCGCGATCACCTGCACAAAGGTGACCAGCGTCATGCCCGCCATCAGAAAGGCGATCAGCCCTTCTTCCAAATGTTCAAACCAGCGCATATGTGAAAAAGGCCCTTTTCGAGGGCCTTTCCTTGGAAGGGTTTACTTGTTGGCCTTGAGCGCCGCGTCGATCAGGTCGCGCCCGATGCCGCCCTCAAACTGCTTCCAGACCGGCTCCATGGCCTTGCGCCATGCCGCGACGTCGTCCTTGGACAGCTTCTGGATCTTGGCCTTGCCCGCATCCGCGATCTTCTTCTTGTCCGCCTCGTTGAGATCGAACGCCACCTTGTTCCCATAGGCCGTGGCCTCGGTCATGGCTTCGGTCAAGCCCTTGCGCACGTCGGCCGGCAGACCGTCCCACCACTTGGCGTTGGTCACCACCATGTAGTCGATCGGACCGTGGTTGGTCTCGGCAATGGTTTTCTGGACTTCATGGAACTTCTGCGAGTAGATGTTGGACCAGGTGTTTTCCTGGCCGTCGACCACGCCGGTCTGCAACGCCTGATAGACCTCGGCAAACGCCATTTTCTGGGGATTGGCGCTCAGTGCCTTGAACTGCGCTTCGAGCACGTCGGACGCCTGGATGCGGAATTTGAGACCCTTGACGTCTTCGGGGCGCACCAGCTTGTCCTTTCCGGTAGACAACTGCTTCATGCCGTTGTGCCAATACGCCAGACCCACCAGTCCGCGGTTGGTCATGGACGTCAGCAGGCTCTGGCCCAGCGGCGTGGACTGGAAACGGTCCAGGGCTTCAACATCGTCAAACATGAAAGGCAGGTCGAACACCTGGAGCTTCTTGGTGAAGCGATCGAACTTGGACAGCGAGGGCGCGATGAACTGCACGTCGCCCAGCAGCACGGCCTCGAGTTCCTTGGCGTCGCCAAACAGCTGCGAGCTGGGGAACACCTGCACATCAACCTTGCCCGGCAGCTTTTTCTCGGCCAGTTCCTTGAACTTCAACGCGGCCTGGCCCTTGGGGGTTTTGTCAGCCACCACGTGGCTGAACTTGATGACGATGGGCGACTGGGCCGACGCGGCGAACGGCAGCGCCAAGGCCCCCAACGCCACACAGGCGGTGGCAAGCACGTGACGACGCATACGACTGGCAAATTTCATGGGAGGTCTCCTGGTTTTGGGATGGAACCTGGCCAGCGGAGCCAGGTGCGGCCTGCGCATGGTAACCCCATGCAGGCGCCTCGGGCCTTGTGGATTGTGCGTATGCGTGCGGGTTTTCACCAGTCCACCGGAGCGGGCTTTGCGCGCGGGATGGCGAGGCGCCCAGCACGGCAACCCCGGTGCCGGGCGGGGTGTCAGTGGTCCGCGGCTTCGCCGCCATCG
>JBGSNW010000003.1:0-7805 GCA_041739435.1 Burkholderiaceae bacterium | reverse complement strand
GATGCGGTCGGGCGGCACGCCGGCAGCGCGCAGCGTGGCTTCGGTGGCGTCGATCATGGCTTCGGGGCCGCAGATGAACACCTCGTCCATGCTGCCCGCGGGCAGCAGCGCGGCAATGATGGCGCGCACCTTGTCGGCGTCGATGCGGCCTCGCAGCAGGTCGGCCTCCTGCGCCTGACGTGACAGGATGTGGATCAGCGTGAGCCGGTCGGGGTAGCGGTCCTTGAGATCCTGCAGGGCTTCGTTGAACATCACGCTGGCCATGCGGCGGTTGCCATAAACCAGGGTGAACTTCGATTCGGGCTGCTCTTCCAGCGTGCTGGCCATGATCGACAGGATGGGGGTGATGCCCGAACCCGCGGCAAAACCCACGCGATGCAGTGCGCGGGTTTTTTTCACGACGAAGCGCCCCTCGGGCGGCATCACCGCCAGCGTGTCGCCGGGCCGGAGCTCGCGTGCGGCCCAATTGGAAAAAACGCCGCCTTCCATGGGGCGGATGCCAACTTCCAGTTCACTGGTGCGGGCCAGGCGCCCGCGGGTGCTGCAGATGGAATAGTTGCGGCGCACGTCCTGCCCCTGGATGCGGGCGCGCAGCGTCAGGAACTGGCCCGGCTCGAAACGGAAGGTCTCGCGCAACGGCTCGGGAATGCCCAGGGCAATGGCCACGGCCCCCGCGGCTTCAGGGGTGACGCGGCGCACGGTCAAGTCGTGAAATCGGGGTATGGACATGATGATGGGGCGGGGTCAGTACGGTTTGAAATAGTCGAACGGCTCGCGGCAGGCCAGGCACCGGTACAGCGCCTTGCATGCGGTGGAACTGAAGTGCGAGGTTTCGGTGGTGTCCGTGCTGCCGCAGCGCGGGCAGGCCACGGACGCGCGGGGCGGCAGGCGCGCGGCAAAGTTCACCACCTGCGGTGCGTCGGCCACGGTGGTGTGCGGCGGGGCAATGCCGTAGGCCCGAAGCCGCTCTTTGGCGTCGGGCGTGATCCAGTCGGTGGTCCAGCCGGGCGCCAGTTGCGTGACGACCTTGCCTTTCAACCCGGCGGCGGCCAGCGCGCCGACGATGTCGTCTTCAATCTGCCCCATGGCCGGGCAACCGCTGTAGGTGGGGGTGATGACGATCTCCAGCCCGTCGCGGCCTTCGTTCACTTCACGCAGGATGCCCAGTTCGCGGATCGACACCACGGGGATTTCAGGGTCCGGGATCGATTCCAGAACCGCCCAGGCCCGTGCGCACAGGTCGGCCGCCTCGGGCGCGGCGACCCGACTCACCAAGAAGCTCCGGGGTGTTGGCGGGCCAGGCTTTGCATCTCGTCCAGCACGTAGCCCAGATGCTCGGAATGCACGCCTTCCTTGCCGCGCGGCACGAAGCCGCCCGTTGGGGGGCGTTGCAGCGTGGCCTCGGCCAGTGCGTCGTCCACCATGGCGTCCCAGGCGGGCTGCAAGGTTTCCACGACCACACCCGTGCCGGTATCGGCCGCCGCGGTTTCAGCGGCGGATGTCGTCCAGAACTCCTGGGTGTAGGGCATCAGGTGGCCCAGCGCGGCCAACATGCGCGTGTGCGAGGCGTCGGTGCCGTCGCCCAGGCGCACAAGCCAGTCGCGCGCATGGCGCAGGTGGTAGCGCACCTCCTTGAGCGACTTGGCGGCGATGGCGGCCAGTTGCGCGTCTCTGGACGACTGCAGCGCGTCCCACACCAGCACCATGAGGGTGCTGTAGAGAAAGTTGCGGGTGATGGTGGTGGCGTAGTCGCGGTCGGCTTTGGCGGTGGCGGCCAGCAGGCCGGTGGCGGCGGGAAAGTGCGGCAGCTCCAGCAGGGTGTAGTTGCGGAACTGGTGCACGCCGCGGAAGTACGCGAGCGAGTCCTCGGTGGCATGGCCATTGCCGGGCGCCTCGGTGTTGGCGCATTCGGCCGCGTGCTGGTACAGCAGCCGCGCCTGCCCGATCAGGTCGAGGCTGATGTTGGACAGCGCAATGTCTTCTTCCAGCACCGGCCCGTGGCCGCACCACTCGGCATTGCGCTGGCCCAGGATGAGTGCGTTGTCGGCCAGGTGCAGCAGGTAGTCCACGGGGGCCGCGATGGAAACAGTCGGGGTGTCCATCACATGTGCCCGACTTCGTCAGGAATTTCGTAGAACGTGGGATGGCGGTAGATCTTGTCCGCGGCCGGCTCGAACAGCTCGGCCTTGTCGTCGGGCGCGCTGGCGGTGATGGCTGCCGACGGCACGACCCAGATGCTCACGCCTTCCTGGCGCCGGGTGTAGACATCGCGCGCCATCTGCAGGGCCTGCGGCGCATCGGCCGCGTGCAGGCTGCCACAGTGTTTGTGCTCCAGGCCCTGCTTGCTGCGCACGAACACCTCCCACAGAGGCCATTCGCGAAGTTCTTTCGCCGCTGCGGCGGGTTGGCGGGTTTTGTTCATGCGGCCTCCTGGAGTGCGCGTGTTTTCTGTTTGGTGGCGTGGGCCAGCGCGGCTTCGCGGACCCAGGCGCCGTCGGCGTAGGCCTTGACGCGGGTGGCCAGGCGTTCGCGGTTGCAGGGGCCGTTGCCGTTGACGGTGGCCCAGAATTCATCCCAGTCGATGGCGCCGTAGTCGTGGTGGCCGCGGGCCTCGTTCCACTTCAATGCGGGGTCGGGCAGGGTGACACCCAATACCCTGGCCTGCGGCACGGTGGCGTCCACGAACTTCTGGCGCAGGTCGTCGTTGCTGATGCGTTTGATGCCCCAGCGCATGCCCTGCGCGCTGTGGGCGCTGTCGGCGTCGGGCGGGCCGAACATGGCCAGGCATTTCCACCACCAGCGGTTCACCGCGTCCTGCACCATGGCTTTTTGTTCGTGGCTGCCCCGCATCATCACCAGCAGGGCCTCGTAGCCCTGGCGCTGGTGGAAGCTTTCTTCCTTGCACACGCGCACCATGGCGCGCGCGTAAGGGCCGTAAGAGCAGCGGCACAGGGGGATCTGGTTCATGATGGCTGCGCCATCGACCAGCCAGCCGATGACGCCGACGTCGGCCCAGTTCAGCGTGGGGTAGTTGAAGATGCTGCTGTATTTGGCGCGGCCAGCGTGCAGGGCGTCGAGCATCTGGTCGCGGCTGGTGCCCAGCGTTTCGGCGGCGCTGTAGAGGTACAGGCCATGGCCGCCTTCGTCCTGCACCTTGGCGATCAGGATGGCCTTGCGCTTGAGGCTGGGGGCGCGGCTGATCCAGTTGCCCTCGGGCAACATGCCCACGATTTCGCTGTGCGCGTGCTGGCTGATCTGGCGCACCAGGGTCTTGCGGTAGCCCTCGGGCATCCAGTCCTGCGGCTCGATCTTGTGGTCGGCGTCGATCTTGGCGTCAAAGGCCGCCTGCAGGCCCGCTTCAGAGGCGTTGGGGGGGCGCGATACCGCCTTGAGTGGCGCCGCTTGGGGGTCTGGAACGTCGAGTGACTGGGTGTACACGGTTGTCTCCGCGGCGCTCCAATGGCGCCAGATGCGTCAGTATAGTCATTCGCCGACCAGTCGGTTGGTGAATTCGATCGTCCGCTGAAATCCGTGAATAACGGGCCTGCGGACTCCTGGGCGGGCACGGTCGAGCGTGATGTGGCTGGCGTGGCGACGCCAGCGCCCCGTATGGAATTTGCAACTGTCAGGCCGTGATATTGCAACAAATCAATACCGCCCGGGCTCGGGCCCCTGCGCCATGCCGCGGGGAGGGCGCCCGTGTCGAATTCATTCTGAATGCTTCGTTAAATGAAGCAAACTTTGACCATTCGACGGGGGCTTGATGCCCTTTTTATCCTCAACCGCCGGACAGCAGGCTGTGGTCTTGCCCACGGCCCCGGCCCAGCACGGCCTGCAACTGGGGCAGTGCCAGCCGCAGCGCCTCCTTGAGTGTGTGTGGCGGGTTGATCACGAACATGCCGCTGGCGGTCAGGCCCGGGCGATCGTCCGGGCCGTGGGTCGGGTCCTGGCCGATCGACAGGGTGGCGTGCAGCCAGGACTTGCCGGCCTGGGTGGCCAGGGTTTTGAGGCGACGCGGCAGTTCATGGGCCTCGGGGCGGGGAATCACCGGGTACCAGACCGCGTAAGTGCCGGTGGCAAACCGCTTGAGTGCATCCTGCAGGCATGCGCTCACTTTGGCGTAATCGGTCTTCAGTTCGTAACTGGGGTCGATCAACACCAGCGCCCGCCGGTTGGGCGGTGGCAACAGGGCCTTGAGCGCCTCAAAACCGTCGGCACGGACCACGCTGATCTGCCGCCCCGCCTCGAGCTGCGCGATATTGGCGGTCAGCGTCTTGCTGTCGGTGGGGTGCAGCTCAAACAGCCTGAGCTTGTCGCGGGCCTCGTGGCGCAACATCTGGTGAATGACAAACGGCGAGCCCGGATACACCTTGAGCGCCCCGCCAGTGTTGAAGCTCGCGATCAGGTCCAGATACTGCTGGAGCGCGGGCGCTATGTCCTTGGGGGCAATGGGGGTCGATTTGACGGGGGTTTGGGCCGGATTTTGCGTTGAATCCCGGGGCCGACCGCGCAACGCGGAAAACAGCTTGACCACACCGTCACGGGCCTCGTCGCCGGTGTTGGTGAAGTCGCCGTCCAGGCGGTACAGGCCGGCGCCGGCGTGGGTGTCGATCACCGTCAGGGCCGTGGACTTGGCTGTCATGTGCGCCAGCGTGGCAATCAGTGTGAGGTGCTTGAGCACGTCGGCATGGTTGCCGGCATGGAACGCGTGGCGGTACGAAAACATGCCCCGATGGTACCCGCTGCCCCGGTCGCAGCGGCCCCGCTTCAACACAGGATTGACCTAAGTCCTTGATTTTTCATATAATCCAAGGCTCTGCAGCGCCGTAGTGGTTCCGCGGCAGAGGCGATGTCGCGGTCTGGATGCCTGGCCGCGGTTCGCAAACCCACCTAAGAGATTCCCGTCAGAGGAACGCCGACCGTGGAAAAGAACCCGCAAACCTTTGTTTCTTTTCGAGAAAACTCATGACCAAAACGTTCAGCGCCAAACCCGCTGACGTGACGCACGAGTGGTTTGTGATTGACGCGACCGACAAGGTCCTCGGACGAGTAGCCAGCGAAGTTGCTCTCCGTTTGCGCGGCAAACACAAGGCCATTTACACGCCTCACGTCGATACCGGCGACTTCATTGTCGTCGTCAACGCAGCCCAGCTCCGGGTTACCGGCGCCAAGTCGCTTGACAAGGTGTATTACCGCCATTCCGGCTATCCCGGCGGCATCACGGCGACCAATTTCCGCGACATGCAGGCCAAGCATCCGGGGCGCGCCCTGGAAAAGGCCGTCAAGGGCATGTTGCCCAAGGGCCCGCTTGGCTACGCCATGATCAAGAAGCTCAAGGTGTACGGCGGTGCAGAGCACCCGCACACCGCCCAGCAGCCCAAGCTGCTGGAAATCCCAGCGCTTTCGAACGGAGTGGCCCCATGATCGGTGAATGGAACAATGGCACCGGCCGTCGCAAATCCAGCGTCGCCCGCGTGTTTCTGAAAAAAGGTACCGGCAAGATCACGGTCAACGGCAAGGACATCCAGTCGTTCTTTGGCCGCGAAACCTCGATCATGATCTGCAAGCAGCCGCTGTTCTTGACCAACCATGTCGAAACCTTCGACATCCAGGTCAACGTGCATGGCGGCGGTGAATCGGGGCAGGCGGGCGCCACGCGCCACGGCATCACCCGTGCCCTGATCGACTACGACGCCACGCTCAAGCCGGCGCTGAGCCAGGCGGGTTTCGTCACGCGTGATGCACGCGAAGTCGAACGCAAGAAAGTCGGTTTGCACGGCGCGCGTCGCCGCAAGCAGTTCAGCAAGCGCTAAAGCGCGTTTTGCCACCGAAACAAGCCGCAACAAGTTCGCCCTGCGAATTTGCTGCGGCTTCGTTATTTGGGGCACGATAACGCCATGTCGTTGGTTTCTTTATGAGATTTCGCCTTTTTCGCCGCCGCATGACCGTCAGCGCGCCGCACATGACTGTGCGCAACGCCATGGCCTGGCCCTTGCGTTGGGCGTTTGCGGCGATTGTTCTGGGCTTTTGTGCTGCCATCAGCCTGTGGGCGTTCGAGTTTGGCAAGGGGTTGGCGGGGCTCGACACCCACTCCAGGGAGGAGCTGGACCGTCTGCGCGCCGAAGTCACTCAGCTGCGAGACCAGCACAACAAGGCGCAGTCGGTCCTCAATACCGCGGGCAGCCTGCTCACGGCCGAGAAAGCCGCGCAGGAAGGCCTGGCGGCGCGAATTCGCCAACTGGAGGCCGATAACCGTGCCTTGCGCGCTGACCTGGGCTTTTTCGAAAAACTGATCCCGGCCAGCTCGAATGCATCGGTTTCAATTCGCGGGCTGCAGGCCGAGGTGCTCGGGGCGCCCGAACTGAGTCTTCAAATGAAGTGGCAGGTGCTGGTGATCCATGCGGTGAAAAATGCGCCCGAATTCCATGGCAAGCTCGACCTCACTTTCACCGGAACACAAAATGGTCAACCCTGGATGATGTCCCTGCCCGATGGGGGCCAGGCACTTCAGTTCCGCCAGTACCGACGGGTCGAGGGGCTTGTGGAACTGCCACCCCAGGTCGTGGTGCACACGGTCTCGGCCAAGGTTCTGGAAGGCACTGCCACGCGGGCAGCGCAAACCATCAAACTGTCGTCATGAACCGTTGAGGAGAGAGCCTATGTTTGCCAAAAAAAAGCAGCCGCCCATCAAGAGCCTGATCGCGCAAGGAAGTCGTATAGAAGGCGACTTCATTTTCACCGACGGTCTGCGTGTTGACGGCGAGGTCAAGGGGGATGTAAGGGCCAACCCCGACAGTCCGAGCATTCTCGTGATTTCCGAGACGGCCATCATCAACGGTGCGGTCTATGCCGATCACGTGATCATCAACGGCAGCATTCAGGGTCCGGTATTTGCCCACCAGTTGCTGGAACTGCAGCCCAAGGCCCGCATCGAGGGCGACGTGCATTACAAGGCACTCGAAATGCACCAGGGCGCCACCATTGCCGGGCAATTGCGCCCCATGACGGGCCTCGAAGAAAAACCCATGCTCAAGCTCGCGGCCAACGGCAACTGACCGTGGCCGCGCGGGGTGCGAGGCCCCACCCTTTCTTCATGACGCTCACAGAATCGAACGGGACAGCGCCAAAACCCTGTTCCGGATGCACCTATGGATGGACTTTTGGCAATCCCGACCAATTTGCTGTAGTATTTGAGTCAACCTGATACCCGGAGTTTTTTCCATGAGCGCTGTTGCCGAAAATGTCCAGACTGAGATGCCTGCCCCGATCCTGTTCACCGACAGCGCGGCAGCCAAGGTGGCCGATCTGATCGCCGAAGAAGGCAATCCCGATCTCAAGCTGCGCGTGTTTGTGCAGGGCGGCGGCTGCTCGGGTTTCCAGTACGGTTTCACGTTCGACGAGATCACCAACGAAGACGACACCACCATGAGCAAGAACGGCGTGTCGCTGCTGATCGACGCCATGAGCTACCAGTATCTGGTGGGTGCCGAAATCGACTACAAGGAAGATCTGCAGGGCGCCCAGTTCGTGATCAAGAACCCCAACGCCACGTCCACCTGTGGCTGCGGCTCGTCGTTCTCGACCTGATCAAGCGGGCCAGACCGCTCCCAACACACGGGCGCCTCGGGCGCCCGTGACGCTTGGCAGGTTGCCAGGCTCGTGGCGCAAGGTCTGCCGCGCCAGCCAGGCAAAGGCCGTGGCCTCCACCTCCAGCGGTGCCAGGCCATGCCGGGCCGACGATTCCACCACCACACCGGGCAGCGCGGCCTGCAGCCGTTGCATCAGGTGCGTGTTGTACGCACCAC
>JBGSNW010000504.1:0-3531 GCA_041739435.1 Burkholderiaceae bacterium | reverse complement strand
CGCACAGGTGACCGGGCTGGTGGTGGCGCGCACGGAAGCGCCCGCGCCATCGGGTTGACGCCATCCCGCATGACCGCCAACACCCGCAATAGCGGGCCGTCGCGCGTGGCCCGGCACAATGGGCCCCATGTTCCACATCGTCCTCGTTGAACCCGAAATCCCGCCCAACACCGGCAACGTGATCCGGCTGGCCGCCAACACAGGATGCACCCTGCACCTGATCGAGCCGCTGGGATTTTCGATGGACGACAAACACATGAAACGAGCCGGGCTGGACTACCACGAGTACGCCGAGGTGCGCCGTCACGCCAGTTGGCCCGCCTTCCTGGCGGCCGAACAGCCCGCGCCCGACCGGTTGTTCGCGCTGACCACCCGCGGCACGCACACGGTTCACGACACCGTTTTTGCGGCGGGCGACTGGCTGGTGTTCGGCTCCGAAACCCGGGGGTTGGCACCCGGGCTGCGCGACGGCTTTGCACCCCGGCGGCAACTGCGCCTGCCCATGGTGCCCGGACAGCGCAGCCTGAACCTGTCCAACGCCGTGGCGGTGACGGTGTTCGAGGCGTGGCGCCAATGTAATTTCCAGGGGGCCTGACGCGCTGCCGTCAACCCTTTTCCGGCCCGGTGCGCCTTTGGCCACGCACAAAAGCGCTCCCCCGATGGCTGTGGAAGAGACACAACGGCCGAAAACGCGCGCTGGAATCCCGACGCTGATTGCGT
This sequence comes from Burkholderiaceae bacterium, assembly GCA_041739435.1. Lineage (GTDB taxonomy): Bacteria > Pseudomonadota > Gammaproteobacteria > Burkholderiales > Burkholderiaceae_C > PHCI01. Next base: position 2,811 of record JBGSNW010000504.1, on the reverse strand, counting down.
TAAGGTGTGTCCGGAAATGCATATATAGGGGTCATGGATGAAATTCTGTCGAATCCTTGTGGCGGCCACCACCGTGCTGGTCTCCAGTGCGAGCGTGGCGCAAACCGGCGTGACTGAACGTGAAGTCCTGATCGGCCAGTTCGCGGCGCTCACGGGCCCTGCCGCGCAACTGGGCAAGCGCATGCAGGCCGGCATGCAGGCATATTTCACCCAGGTGAACGCGCAGGGTGGCGTCAACGGACGCACGATCAAGCTCGTGGCACGCGACGACGGCTATGAACCCGCAAAAGCGGTCGAAAGCGTCAAGGCCCTGATCAACGACGACAAGGTGTTTGCGCTGGCCGGCTCGGTGGGCACCCCCACGGGTCTGGCGGCGCTGCCCATCGTCACGGCCGAAAAGGTGCCACTGGTCGGCATGTTCACGGGCGCACAGGGCCTGCGCGAGCCGTTCAACCGGAACATCTTTCACGTGCGCGCCAGCTATTTTGACGAAACCGAGCGCATCGTCCAGCATCTGACCACGCTGGGCATCCAGAAGATTGCGGTGTTCTACCAGAACGACGCCTATGGCAAGGCGGGTCTGGAAGGGGTCGAGCGGGCGCTGGCGCGGCGCCAGATGAAGCCCGTGGCCACTGGCACGGTGGAGCGCAACAGCGTGGACGTGTCTCAGTCGCTGGACGCCATCCTCAAGACCGCGCCCGAGGCGGTGGTCCAGATCAGTGCCTACAAGTCGTGCGCGGCCTTCATCAAGGGTGCGCGTGCCAGGAGCTACGGCGGACAGTTCTTCAACGTGAGCTTTGTCGGTTCGCAGGCCCTGGCCGACGAGCTGGGCCCCGTCGGCCAGGGGGTGGTGATTTCACAGGTGGTGCCGTTCCCTTACACCGCTTCGAGCCAGATCGTGCGCGACTACCAGCAGCACATGACGGCCGCTGGCGACAAGGCCTTTGACTTTTCCAGCATGGAGGGCTACCTGACCGCCAAGGTGCTGACCGAGGGCCTGCGACGGGCGGGCCGCGCGCTCACCCGCGACAGCCTGATTGCGGGGCTGGAATCCATGCGCGAGGTCAACATGGGTGGCTTCATGGTCAATTATTCGGCCAAGAACCACCAGGGCTCGGGTTTCACCGACCTCACCCTGATCGGACGGGACGGCCGCTTCATACGCTGAAACGCGGACTCTGCTCTTTCGGTGCCCCGGCGCCGGACCTCTCCCACGGTTTCGCATTCAAGCGCAGAACAAGGCGAAGCCGTATCAGGGGTAGCGCAGCGACAGCGACTCGGCCACGCACACGGGTTTGTCGGAGCCTTCGCGCTCTACCGCAACTTCCCAGGTCATCTGCATGCCGTTGTTGTCGACCGGCGCACAGCGCACGAGCTTCATGCGCGCGCGCAAGCGGCTGCCCACCGGCACGGGCGCCGTGAAGCGGACCTTGTTCAGGCCATAGTTCACGCCCATGCGCGACTCGACCACCTCGAACGTCGACTCAAAAAACCGCGGCAGCAGCGACAGCGTGAGAAAGCCGTGTGCGATCGGGCCGCCGAACGGACCGGCCCTGGCTTTTTCCACATCCACGTGAATCCACTGATGGTCGCCCGTGGCCTGGGCAAACTGGTTGACCTGCTCCTGCGTGATGGTGATCCAGTCGCTGACCGCGACTTCCTGGCCCGTGCATGCCGCGAGCTCCTGGAGGGTTTGAAAGGTTTTCATGGCACCACTGTACCCAACCCGACCTTCCCCGCGGTGTCGGGCCTGCGACACCGCCATCCGGCGACGACCGAACGGCGCTACTGGTCGAGCCAGAGGCAGATGTCGCGCCACTGCTCCAGGTCCTTTTCGACGCGGCTGGGCGCCACGTCAAACAGCGTGAGCCCGCGGGCCGCGAGGTGGATGTAGTTTTGTGTGTCGCGCAGGTACCCCAGCACCGGCAGGCCGAGCGAGCTGATGAATTCGCGCAGCTTGTCGGCGGCAATCGTGCGGCCATCGACGCGCATGCCCACGATGCCGAGCTGGATCTTGCCGGCGTTGCGGTGTTCGGCCAGCTGATCGAGAAAGCTGCGCGTGGCAAAGATGTCGAACACGCTGGGCTGCAGCGGCACGATGACCTTGTCGGCCAGCTTCATCACGTCGTTGAAGCGCCAGCCGTGCAGGCCGCCGGGCGTGTCCAGCACCACATGGGTCGTGCCCTTGGGCGGCTTGGCGATGAGGTCGGCGTTGAGGTCCCAGGTGCTGATCGGTCGCGCCTGCGGCGGCCGCAGGCTCAACCACAGGCGCGAGGATTGCTGGCGGTCGGCGTCGCCCAGCATCACGGCATGGCCGCGCGAGGCAAAGTAGCCCGCAATGTTGGTGGCCAGCGTCGATTTGCCGACACCGCCCTTGGGATTGGCCACAACCACGATAGGCATCATTCGCTCCTTTGCGCCGCTGCGGGCATCATTGAAGAAACCACCTGTCACATATCGGGTATGTTAACGGCATGCCCGGACCCACCCCATGGAACACGCTCCCGCCTGGCTGACCCACAGCCTGATTTACCTGGCCGCCGCCGTTGTTGTGGTGCCGCTGGGCAAGGCCCTGGGGCTGGGCGCGGTCATCGGCTATCTGGCGGCCGGCATCGCCATCGGCCCGTGGGGGCTGGGGCTGGTGAGCAACGTGCAAGACATCCTGCACTTCGCCGAATTCGGCGTGGTGTTGATGTTGTTTCTGGTGGGGCTGGAGCTGGAGCCGCGGCGGCTGTGGAGCCTGCGCCGGCCCATCTTCGGCTGGGGCAGCGCACAGGTGCTGGGCTGCACGGCCGCCCTGATGGCGCTGGC